>NZ_JADEWL010000008.1 GCF_015207665.1 Plectonema cf. radiosum LEGE 06105 | reverse complement strand
GTGATGGGGTGATGGGGTGATGGGGAGAAATAAATATCAACCAACAAATATCAACCAACAACCAATAACTGTCAACGGGAACAGGGATTTATGCAATAAGTCGATAAATAGTACCTGTCATCTCAGCAATTATCAAGATATCATAGTTTTAAGCCGAAAGTATACACTATATCATCAATAAATTATGATTATCGCAAAACTGGTTTTATTTGCTTCACCTTTAGTAATTGCTTCTATGTTGTTTTTAGCAAATCCCGCAGCAGCATCTCCGATTAATTCTGTATCTGCTAAAACACATATTAATACTGTATCACCAAAATCAACTCATCTGTTAACTACCTTAAATCAAACTGATAATTCTAATCCTATCCTTGATAACCTTGGTTGTCAGTGCGCTTATTGTGCTAAAGCTAAATTACAGCTAGAAGGTAAATTATCAATTTCTAGTATTTTGTAAAGCTCAATAGTAATTTAACTATTTGGATGTGATTTTTCAGCCCGTCTGTACGGGTTTTTTTATTCTATTTGGTGAAAAGTCGGGTTTTAAAACCAAAAAAACCGACTTCTTAATGGCTGGATACCAAAACAATTCCAACTTTGTTAACTGTTAATAACTGATTACTGTTTATAGAAACTATTGTATAAACATAAATAGATAAGACCTTCAGTCGGACATAAATAAATATAATACAAACACCTTATGTAACTAATTGCAACTGATTAAAATAAATTTTTCCACCTCAAATAATTAAAAAAACTTGTGCAATATTACTTTTAATTAAGGTAGAGATAAATACCTTGTCGATAATGATTATGATTGTTTGCGGCAATCATTTATTAACTATTTGACTCAAGAGAGAAAAGCAAAATGACACCACAAGCTACTGCAAATCCTATTGAGCAAGATTTCGTTGTTAATTCTCAAAAATCATTATCTGTTGTAATTGAAGGAGAACAAGCGACATCTGTAGATAGACTTCCGCAATCTTGGCAAGATATTTATACAGGTAAGTCTAATACTAAGCTTTCTAACCCCGAAGAATACGTGAAGATGGCGCAATTATTTCTTCACAAAATGTCTAACGGTGATGTAGACTTATTCAATGAATCTGATGATTTACATCATTTAAAGCCCGCTTTTTGTCAAATATTGGGTACTTTAGGTTGGGAAGCTCTTGATTTTTACGGTAAGGATTTTGATGTAGAGCGATATCCTAACTTTGACTCCATTGAAAAACAACTTTCTCCTGAAGAAGAAGATTATCCTGAACGCAAACAAATTGTTGAAATTGGTAAAGCTTTATTTGCAGAGTTCGGTTACGATTTACCAGCTTCTTTTTATCACGTACATTTAGCTCCCGTTTACAGAGAAGAGGTTTCCGAAGTACGTCCGTTAAGATTTTCTGAGGAAGACAAACTGAATGCTCGTGCTTGGGATGCTTCTTTACACGGACAAAAGGTATTTCCTATTCAATTAATGGTACAAAGTATCTCTTCCAAACATGGTTTTTTCCAAGAACATGGTTGTGGTTGTAACCATGCTATGACAAGAGTTGGTGCTACTGATACCTCTTTTGATTATCAAATTCGTCCAGAAATGCGATCAACCTGGATTCGTGATTTCATATGGACGGTATGGTATGAGTACGCTTTCTTTAAATTTGTGCCAGTAACTCGTTTTTTAGTTAATTAAAATGTTTTCGGGTTCTAATTGAATTTCTTATCAGTCGGTTAAGATATCTTTATGATTTTAACCGACTTTGATTATTTTTGATTAAACATTAGTTTAAAGAATCATCAAAGATTTAGAGCTAAAACTCTGACTACGAAGCCAGAAATTTTTGTATATTTTGTCTAAAAATAATAATTTGTTTTTATCTTGCTAAATTCCATGCATCAATATTTTAAGATGTTATGATTTGTTGAGAATACTTTTTAAGATTACAGGAGTTGTAGCATGAGTCATACATCACCCCCAAGTTATCCAAGTCGCTCAAAAATGTTACAAAGCCTATTTTCGGAAGCCTATAAAACTGCGAAACAGGGATTATGTGGAGATAGAATTCTTGCTCAAAAGAGTAATGTAGAAAGAAGATTGGAAATTTGTTCTAATTGTGAAAAGTACAATGCAGAAGCCAAACGTTGTACTGTATGTGGATGTTTTATGTTAGTAAAGGCAAATATTGAAACTGCTGAATGTCCGGATGGTAAGTGGTAGTCTTGTATTCTGGAATATAATTTTTATGGTAGTCAAATCTCTGGTTTGTTATCCCAATTCTTTATTAAGGGAAATATCAACTAAAATCGAGGTGTTTAACTCGGATTTTCAACTTTTAGTAGATAATTTGATCGATAGGATGTTAGCAGAGGATTCGATGGGATTAGCAGCGCCTCAAATTGGAGAATTGAAACGGGTGTTTGTTTTAAATCTAAAGCGTATTGCAGGGAATAAAAGTAGAAATTATCAACAAAAAGATATATTGTGTATTGTTAATCCTGAAATTGAAAATCAAGACTGTTTGATTGATTCGAGTGAAGGATGTTTAAGCTTTCCGGGACGAAGAGAAACCGTAAAGCGTTTTAATCAGGTTAGAATAAAGGCTTTAAATCGAGAAAATCAACCTTTTTTCCTTACTGCTGAAGGAATGTTATCTATTCTTATTCAACATGAAATTGACCATTTGAATGGTATTCTTTTTATTGATAGGTAATTGGTAATGGGTAATGGGTAATTGGTAATTGTTGACTCTTAACTTATAACTCCTAACCTTTAACCTTTAACCTTTCACCTTTAACCTTTAACCTGAAATAGTTTTTTATCTTACGAGTTGATCGGTGGAGTTGAAAAACTGATGAGAAAGAGTTTTAGTAAGTAATATTGTTGTTAATAGGTTGCTAAATGCGACCATAAACATCAGTAAAATTTGGTAGGATGCGGCTTCTGATGCGGCTTGAAAAGGAATTTTGTCGTAATCTACACCGCTAATTATTAACCCACTCATAAATCCCGGAATCGTTACCATCCCAATTATCATCATTTGGTTGATGGTGGGAATCAATCCAGCACGCATAGAATCTTTTTGATACTGCTTAATTGCTTGTTGTGGAGTAGCACCTAAACTGAGGTGAGTTTCTATTTCTGCATGATTTGCATTTATTGTACTAACTAATCTTTCCCCGGAAATTGCCGCCGCATTCATAGCATTACCTAATATAACTCCAGCCAGAGGAATTACGTACTGTGGCTGATACCATCTATCCGGTTGAATGATCAGAAAATTCGTATAAATCAACGTAAATGCAGTACTCAAGAACATTGAACCCCACACCAAAGGTAAGACTTGCGGTATTTTGTTTGTAATGCGATTTTTGGCAACAATCGCCGCAAGAGTTAACATTACTGCTAAAATCGCCAAAACTGCCAAAATGTTATTTAAAGCAAGAATGAAATCTAAAATATATCCCAATACTACTAACTGTAGAATCGTTCTACCAGTAGCAACGGCTAAATTTAACTCCAGTCCGATTTTCTCCCAAATAGACAAACCAATGGCTATCACCATTAATCCTACAGCGATCGCCAAGTCGAAAAAATCTAGTTGTATTAATTCTGACATTTGAATAATTTATCGAAACTACTATTTATTTTCTTACAATCAGTAAACTTTTTAAATTAAATAGGACACCCTAATAACTTGAGAATTTAGATTTTATCTCAAGTCTGGATGATTAGTTTTTATTTCCACATCTGTACTGAAAACTAAAAATTCGTTTTCTTATTATTAGCTGTTCCCTACTGCCTGCTCCCTTTACTACAACTATTTAAGGAAACATGATTTTAAGTATTTATTCTCGGATGAACACAACTAGCTGATGTATCAATATAGAAAGTTCAAGATGATAGACAACAATAGAACCCAGATGTTATATTGCCGAGAATTAAGTGAAAGTCTCGTTTATTGCGTATTAAGGACGACAGTATAAAACAAGAAATACAATTAAAAATTTAACAAGTCCCCAAGGCATTATCATCTATTGTCATATTAAAAAATCTCATGATACAAAGCGTAAATTCTATTCCTGCTTTTGATAATCAACAGCAATATTCTATTATTGCTTCAGAAGTAAGTGAAGCCGTCTTGGAGGTTTTATCTTCTGGACGTTATATTGGTGGTCCTTTAGTTGAAAATTTAGAGCAACAGCTTGCCGTTTATACAAATGTCAGCGATTGCGTAGCTTGTAATTCAGGTACGGATGCTCTTTACTTGGCTTTGAGAGCTTACAATATTGGTGCGGGAGATGAAGTCATTACTACACCTTTCACATTTGTTGCTACCTGTGAAGTTATTAGCGCTGTGGGTGCCAAGCCGGTATTTGTCGATATCAATCCAGCTACTTACAATTTAGATTTGCAGCAAGTAGCTTGTTCAGTCACATCTAATACTAAGGCAATTATTCCGGTTCATTTGTTTGGACAACCTGTTGATATGACAGAGTTAATGGAATTAGCATCTGCTAAAAATTTGTTGGTAATAGAAGATTGCGCTCAGTCTACAGGAGCAATGTGGAATAATCAAAAAGTAGGAAGTATTGGACACGTAGGTTGCTTCAGTTTTTACCCTACTAAGAATTTAGGTGGTTGTGGTGATGGTGGTGCAATTACCACTAATGATGCAGAAATTGCAACCAAGCTACGAGTATTAAAAGACCACGGTCAAAAAAGTAAATACCAATATGAAGAAATTGGTGTCAATAGTAGATTAGATTCTATTCAAGCGGCTATTTTACTGATTAAGTTACGTTATTTAGATATTTGGAACCAGCAAAGACAAAAAATAGCGTCTCGTTACCACGAATTTCTCACTCACGTTCCCGATATTATTATTCCACAAGAATTACCCTTTGGAACTGGAGTATGGAATCAATACACCATTCGTGTTCAGAATGGTAAAAGAGATTTATTACGCAATCAATTGCAAGAAAAAGGTGTAAACACAGCGATTTACTATCCCTATCCCTTACATTTGCAGCCAGTTTATCAAACTTTGGGCTATCAACCGGGACAATTACCGATAGTAGAACAAATTTGCAACGAAGTTCTATCTTTACCAATGTTTCCAGAACTTTCCGAGGAACAGCAAGAACGGGTAATTTATAGTATTAAAGAAGTTATGAAATAAAAGTTAGGAGTTAGGAGTTAGGAGTGAGGAGTTAGGAGTTAGGAGTTAGGAGTTAGGAGTTATAAATCTAAAGAAGTCGGGTTTTTGGGATAAATATTGGTAACAAGCTGAGAAATCTCAGAAAAACCCGACTTCTATATCTAACTAACCATCAGAATTGATTTGTTAACGATTAACTTCGACTTTTGCTTGACTTCCAATTGCTTCAACTAAACCACGTACAGCAGCAATCATCGCAATTTCGCTGTTCAGTTGGTTGATTGCGGAACCGACTCCCACACCAGCAGCACCAGCCGCAATTGCTAAAGGTGCGGTAACATTGGAAATACCGGAAGCACAAAGTACGGGTACTGATACTACGCGAGAAATTTCGTAAGCTGCTGCTAAAGTCGGAGCAGCTTTTTCAATTAGTCCTAAAGAACCTATATTTTGAGGTTTGCTGCTGGTACCCCCTTCTGTTTGGATAATATCTGCACCAGATGCAACTAATTCCTCTGCCAATTGTACTTGTTGGTCTAATGTGAGAATATGAGGAACTGTCACCGAAAGAGTGATTCGCGGAAATAAAGCACGGGTTTGTTTAGTTAAAGCTAAAACCTCATCCGCTTCAAACCTAATTCCTTGAGCGTAGAAACAATCAAAGTTACCAATTTCAATTAAATCAGCACCCGCTGCAACTGCTTTGAGAAATTTTTCTGGTTCTACTGCCGATACACAAATCGGTAAATCAGTCAATTGTTTCGCCATTCTTACTAAGTCGGCATCAGCAGCAATATCAAGAAAAGTTGCACCACCGTGATGTGCTGCTTTTACAGTTGCAGCAACACGCTTAGAATCGAAATTATTCAAGCCGCTAATTACTTTGAGTACACGGCGACTGGCAAATGCACGTTCGAGTGTAGAATTCATCGTCATAGTTAGTTTTGTGATACTGGGGCAAATAAAGATTATTTTACCGTTAGTATATTACTTTGCAATTGCCAATTACCAATTACCAATTACCAATTACCAATAGACTCGTATCATAAATATATATATAAAAAATAGCCAAAACATTACGGCATAATATGGGCAGCATTTGGGAACTGGATTACTACTCGCGTCCGATTTTAGACGAAAATAACAAGAAAATTTGGGAAGTGTTGATTTGCGAAACTCCTTTGGATATCCGCACCAAAACTGATTCCTTATTTCGTTACGCTAAATACTGTCCCAGCACAACGGTAAATTCCGTATGGTTGCAAACTGCTTTGCAAGAAGCAATAGATAAAGCAGGAGAAGCACCAGGGAAAATCCGCTTTTTCCGGCGACAAATGAATAATATGATTACTAAAGCTTGTGAAGACATTGGAATTCCGGCTAAACCCAGTCGTCAGACATTAGCGCTCAATCAATGGTTACAACAGCGCATGGAATTGGTTTATCCCCAAGAACCGGGATTTCAAGGAGGTACTAATCCCTCAGTGTTATTGGAAGCTCCTTTACCTCAACGTTTACCCGATGCTTTAGAAGGAGAACAACTAGGATTTGTTACCTTGAGTGCTAGTGATTTTGCGGATATGCCAGAGTGGGATATTGATTTTGGTGGAGCTTTCCCTTTAGAATTAGCGCAAATTTCCCCTGAAACCAAGATTCCCGGAGTTTTGGTTTACTCTAATAGAGCATTACCCATAGCCGGTTGGATGTCCGGTTTGGAATTGGCTTGGTTAAAGTTTGATAATACCAAGCAAGGAAGATTAATTTTAGAAACTGGTGCTACTGAAAGTTGGATTTTGGCAAATATAAAAAATCCGCAAATGCTCACAGAAGCACAGGACTTTGAACAAGCCAAGCAAAAAGCCAACGGAGTTCATTTTATTGGAGTACAGTCAGATCCAAGTTCGGAATCTTTTGCAGGATTTTGGCTGTTACAGCAGATTTAGCGGGGACAGTGGGCAGTTGACAGTGGACAGTTGACAGTTGACAACGAGAGATTGATACTCCTAACTCCTAACTCCTCACCCCTAACTCCTAACTCCTAACTCCTAACTCCTTAAACCTTTGACCTTTGACCCGTTAAGAATTATATTGCCTATTGTCTAACAACTAATAACTAACAACTAATAACTAATGACTAATGACTTGACCGAACAGTTGTTGGAAGTCGCGATGAAGTCTGGTGCGACTGCTGCTGAAGTTTATCAATCGCGATCGCTATCTAAGCCGGTGTTTTTTGAAGCAAACCGTCTCAAACAACTTGAAAGCAATCAAAGTACGGGTACTGCATTACGATTATGGTATGAAGGTCGTCCGGGATTAACGGTGGCAAATGGTCCCGTGGAAGCTCATATGATGGTTGAACGTGCTATTGCTTTAAGTAAGTTAAATCAGCCCGAAAAGGTGGAGTTAACTAGCAATTCTCAAGTCGTTTATCCAGATTTAGGTGAAAGTATACCAGCAGAAACCTTAGTGGATTGGGGTAAACAAACTATTGCTTTAATTCGCGATGTTTACCCGGATGTGATTTGTAATGGTGATTGGGAATGCGATATCGAAACTACTCGATTGATGAATACTCAAGGTTTGGATTCTCACTATACCGATACTACGCTCAGTTGCTATATTTCCGCAGAATGGGTACGAGGTGATGATTTTTTGAGTGTGGCTGATGGACAAACTGAACGGGGAAAACTCAATCCTGAAACGGTAGCGCAACAAATTTTACAGCGGTTGAATTGGGCGCAATCAAATGTAGCTGCACCGAACAAGCGCATCCCGGTTTTGTTTACCTCCAAAGCTGCTGATATGCTTTGGGGTACTTTGCAAGCCGCACTCAACGGAAAATTGGTATTAGAAGGTGCTTCTCCTTGGGCTGAACGTATTGGTAAATCAGTAGTTTCACCTTCACTTACAATTTATCAAGACCCCGAAGCCGGACCTTACAGCTGTCCTTTTGATGATGAAGGTACCCCCACTAAAAGTTTAATTTTTATTCAAGACGGAATATTGGAAAATTTTTATTGCGATCGCACTACAGGAAATCAGTTAGGAATTGCAACTACAGGTAACGGATTTCGCCCCAGTTTAAGTAGTTACCCGACTCCGGGGTTATTTAATTTTTTGATAAAACCGGGAAATGGCAGTTTACTAGAATTGATTGAAGAAATGGACAACGGTTTGATTGTTGATCAGATACTCGGTGATAGTGGTGGCATTTCTGGGGATTTTTCCATTAACATCGATTTGGGTTATCTTGTGGAAAATGGTCAAGTCACTGGACGCATTAAAGATACTATGGTATCCGGTAATATTTATACGGCTTTAAAACAGTTAGTTAAACTCGGTGGCGATGCTGATTGGAATGGCTCTTGTTATACTTCTTCTTTGATAGTTGATGGATTATCTAGCACCGGGAAAAACAATTCGTAATCTGTCGCACTCGCGTTATGCTATGCGATTATTAATATATTTTGATAGCAGATAAAATTATTAATTAATTATTAATTATTAATTATTAATTATTAATCAAGTAGTTATTGACCAATTACTTTTATCTATAATCACAATATATTTATTGATAATATTACTTTTCATCAATTTTTTTTTGTTTGAGCTTCATTGATGAATGTATGGCGGAATTACTAATCACGGATTCAAAAGGTTCTACGAATTTCACAGATTTAATTACCAATTACCCATTTCCAATTACCAATTTCCAATTACTAATTAATTATGCCGCAATATCGCAATCTATTTGTTAATAAGTACTTTCGCGATTTTTGGCAGCCAAGAAGAGGTTTAGCAATTGCAGAAGCTTGTATTATTGGAGTTGTAGCCGCTCTATCCGCAGTATTTCTCAGGTTTAGTTCGGGATGGTTGGGAACATTTCGAGTTAGTACTTCCTACGCAATACCAGCGTTTTTAGCTTTACCGTTAATTGGTGTTAGCTTTGGTTTTTTGACTGGGTTTTTAGTAGAGAGATTTGCACCCGAAGCGAGTGGTAGCGGTGTTCCTCAAGTTAAAGCTTCTTTAGCTAATATTCCAATTAGATTAAGTTGGCGAGTCGCTGCTGTAAAGTTGGTTAGTGCTATTCTTACACTGGGTTCAGGGATGACTTTGGGAAGGCAAGGACCTACAGTTCATGTCGGAGCGGCTTTAGCAGCGGGAATGAGTCGTGTATTTCCTACTTCTCCAGATCACCGTAGACAAATGATAGCTGCGGGTGCAGGTGCGGGATTAGCTGCGGCTTTCAATGCTCCAATTACGGGGATATTGTTTGTTGTCGAAGAATTACTCCAGGATTTATCGGGATTGACTTTGGGAACTGCCATTATCGCTTCATTTATTGGTGGCGTAGTTTCGCGATTATTAGGTGGTAGAAGTTTACAACTGAATCTTGAATTAATCGATTCCAAAAGCAGTTTTATCATTACAGAACTTCCTTTTTACCTGTTTTTAGGGATTTTAGCAGGTTTACTTGCTGCATTATTCCGAAAAGGTTTACTTTTAAGTCTCAGCTATTATCGGAAATTACCTGTAGGTTTACCCTTAAGAATAGCTTTAGCTGGCTTGATTTCTGGGATTGCGATCGCGATGTTACCGGAATTATTTCGCAATAATACTGGATTGCGAGAATTTATTATTGCTGGTCAGCCAAGCGTTTCTAAAGTAATATTAGTATTTGTGGCGGAATTTATTCTAACATTAGTAGCTTTCGGTTCGGGAGCGCCGGGAGGGTTATTCGCTCCCAGTCTAATTTTAGGTTCTTGTTTGGGATACTTGGTTGGTGTTGCTGAATTTAACATTTTGGGTTTGAGTTCCCCTAATACTTACGCTTTAGTGGGAATGGGAGCATTTTTTAGCGCGGTTTCTAAAGTCCCAATTACCGCAATTATGATTATTTTTGAGATAACTACAGATTTTAATCTCGTATTACCATTAATGATTGGTTCTGTAACATCTTATTTGGTTGCGGATAAATTAATCCCAGGCTCCCTATATACCAAGCTTTTACAATTAAATGGGATTGATATTGATACAGAAGTGCCTATTAATGCCAGATTTATTCAATTGACTGCACAAGAAGTTATGCAGCGTCAGGTGGAAACTCTGCAAGAAGAAATGACTGTAGATGAAGCAATACAGGCTTTTTCTAATTCTACCCAACGCGGTTTTCCCATCCTAGAAAACGGTAAATTAGTCGGAATTGTCACTCAAAGCGATTTAATGAAAATACGGGAAGGAAAGTTATCTAGAGATGCACCGATAAGAGAAATCATGACATCGCATCCGGTAACAATAACCCCCAAGCATACCTTAAGTAATGTATTCTATCTACTAGACCGACATCAAATTAGTCGCCTACCAGTTTTAGAAGGACGAAGGCTCGTAGGAATGATTAGTCGGGGAGATATAATTCGAGCCGAAGCAAACTACCTGAATTGTAAAGGCACTCCAAATCAACCGAAAATCAAACCTTCCTACATAGTTTATCAAACTCAGTCACCAAGTGTTGGGCGAGGCAGATTATTGGTTTTAATCGCAAATCCCCAAACCGCAGATACGTTATTAGATATTGCAGCGCAAATTGCTCAATATAACTCCTACGAAGTTGAATGTTTGCAGGTAATTATCATTTCTCCTCATAATAATCCAGCAGAAACTCCCGTTAAAACTGCACAAAGTCGCAAATTATTATTATCTGCGGAAATAGTCGGTAAAAAATGGAAAATTCCCGTACACACCCAAATTAGAGTTGCTCATAATGTCGCAAACGCAACTTTAGAAACTATTAAAGATAGAAATATAAATAAAGTTTTAATGGGCTGGAAAGGTGGTACTTCTACCCCTGGTAGGATATTTGGCAACGTTGTAGATACCATAATTCGCCAAGCTAGCTGTGAAGTAATATTAGTAAAATTAGGAAAAAATCTAAATGCAACATTAAAGGATAACTCTTTTATTACTACTAGTTTTAATCGCTGTTTATTACCAATGGCTGGTGGTCCAAATTCAAAAATAGCCCTTAATTTATTACCTGCTTTAGTTGTTTCAAATCAGAAATCAAGAATTACTCTCACACAAGTTTTTCCTTTTTCCGAAACCAAAACGGATCTAACAGTTTTGCAAGCAGCTAGACACCAACTTGTTGATACTTATAAAGTATCTAATCAAGTAACAACCATTCCCATCAGAGCAGATTCGGTGGCTCAAGGAATCATTAACTTAGTCAAAACCAAAAAGTCCGATGTAGTCCTTTTAGGTGCTTCCCGTGAAGGAATGTTACAGCAAGCAGTCAAAGGTAATATTCCCGAAGCAATTGTATATGGTGTCGATTGTACCGTGATTTTAGTTCGGGGAATGATTACTGAGTAATCAGTTATCAGTTATCAGTTATCAGTTAAAAGAAGTATGAATCAAATTTTATCGATAACCAAAACCTTTTGTGTAGAGACGTTACAGTGTAACGTCTCAAAATCTAAATTCATACCCGGATTCTGCAACGCCAATTAATCAATTAAGCTTGCAAGCCCTATAAAACTGCAATTTCCTGTTTTAATATTTTAAATTTGCTATTCTATTTAAATCACATCGAGCAACTACTACAATCCCTAATCCACATGAACAAATGTGAAGAACTGCAAAAATTGCTCGATCTATTAGATGAAAAAATATTACATTTGCGGATGGCTAAGGTTACTCAAACAGATGCTTTAGCTCTATTCAAGCTGGAAAAAGATATTGACAACGCACAAGCAGAACAGGATAGGATAAAACAAGAAATTGAAAATCAAAATATATCTGATGCTAGTTGTAATTTATATCAAGCATTATTAAAACTTGGTTATCGCGAACAAGTACTTTCATTCAAAAAATTTCTCAGAGTCCAATCAATTGCAACTTTTCTGCTTCATGGTTCCCCTGATTACGGACAACGTTGGTTACTGAATCGATTGATTACTCAGCATATTCGCTACGGTACTACAGGTAAGTTGGTGCGAGTTGAACTTGATCGCATAGCACGCAAAAGGGATATTAGTGCTTTATGGCGAGAATTAGGGGGTAGAGTAGGTTTATTAGGAAAACAACATCAACCCTCAGAGATTGTTGAGCGAGTTTATGAGTGGTGGAAAACTCAAAATGTAATTTTGGTGTTCCACGATGTCGATTGTATGCCACAGGAGTATTTACAAGAACTAATTCAGGAATTTTGGCTACCATTAGCTAGTCTTGCACGAGAGGTTACATATAAATACCAGTTACTGATGTTTTTGGTAGATTATGAAGGTTGTATTGGTACGCAAAATACCTTATTTGTAGAAAAATTAGAGCCAACTTGGGAGCCGAAAATTCCGATTAAACTACCTTCGATTACTCAATTTTGCGTTAAGCGAAGCTCACCGAAGGTATCGCACTTTAAATGAGTGGATTAAACAATTAGAAAAAGATATGGAATTTGATCAATTGCCTCTTTTAAAAGCAATTAATGATGAGAATGAACTAGTCCGGGAAATATTAGACAATAGTGATAATGGGGTGCCAGAATTAGCAATGTTAGAAATTTGTCACAGGTGGGGCTGTAACTGGGTCGAGCCGGACTCCCAGAGCGACTTCATCGGGTTTCGGGTTGTGGATTCGGGTGCGAGGACTCTTTTCTCTTCACTTTAGCCCTTTTGCACTTTACACTTTTTTTCTTTACCCTTTCCCCCGCCGAAGGCGGTAATTTTTTTTGGTTTTCGGAGTATTCAGTTTTTGGTTTTTAGTTTTAAATCTGGCATGATTTAGTATTTTTATTATTTCAGTAAAGCTAGGATTTTGTCAAGTTTTTTGGGTGAAAATAATTTTGATTGAAACGTCCCTTTAAGCATTATAGCATAAGTCCTATAAATCTTACATCTTGCACCATTATCAACAACCGCCTTGGAATAAATTCCCAGGCTAAAAAGCAAAGTCAGATAAATCTGACTAGGCAAGCATTTTAGTACGTTTTCAACGTACTTTGTAATCGGTTCCTTGAAATTGATTTCAAGGCGCGATTTCGGGCTTAACTATACTAAAAACGGTTTAAAACTGTCCCGAATGAGCTAAGCGTTCACGTAGTATGCCCGAAGGGCTTAGAATCTCCGAGATACTTCGCTGCACTACGTTACGCTCAGTATGACATAAGTTCATATTTTACCCGTTTGCAGTATACAATGGTGCAAGATGTAAGATTTATAGGACTGAAGTAATATCCCTCATAAATTATGTGGTGGAGTATTAGTAGTCTTTTTCATTAGTTCTGACGGGTAATAAATTTGTAGTGCGTTGGCGTAACCTGCCCCGGAGGGGCATACGTCTCGCACGAAGCGTGAATAAATTGTCCCATCATAATTAATGCAAAGAACTATTACTCCCTTCCCGGCAGAAGATTACCTAATTAAAAAACCGCAGAGAAGCAGAGAGCGCTGAGGAAAGAGGTAAAAAGAGATAGGTAATCTTTGAGCGGAATAGGAGTAGTAGTCCGCCACATAAGTTATGCGGGGTAATCAATGTAATATTGTAGGTTGGGCTGTTCGCGCAAGCGTTGCGAAGCAAAACGCAGTGGAGCCTCGGCACCCGCGTTGGGTTGCGCTTCGCTTAACCCAACCTACGAAGAGGTATTTTAACTCTTCAAAATTAATGTGTTGGAGTATTAGTAGTCTTTTGCATTAGATATGAGGGGTACTCCGTTAGTCGTCTTCAGACGACTTTCGCTATGAGACAAGGAATTTCATTCCCTGGCAGATTGGATACACACCCGTCAAAATTAATGTGGTCAAGTACTAATCCAGACATCTCCAGCGATGTTGGCGATCGCACTCAAGAAGGAAAGTTAGTTCCCACACCAGAAGAACAAGCAGAAAAATTAGCTGCAAAGTTGCGAGAATTGAATATTGACCCTGATAGTATTTAGAGATTGGCAATAAAAAATTAACCGATGTCCTCACAGCAACAAATCAACGAACTACAAAAACTCCAAGATTTAATAGAAGAGAAAATACTACACCTGCGAAGCGCGAAAGTTACTGAAACCGATGCTGCAATTATCTTCAAAATAGGTAGTGACATTGCAAAAGCACAAAAAGAACGGGATAAGGTAGCCCAAGAAATTGCCCAATTAAATCAACAAAAACCCATCTCCAAGATAATTAATAACACTAATATCAAAACAATTTTAATTCTCGCTGCAAATCCCAAAAATACCTCCAGACTGCGACTAGAAGAAGAAATTCGAGAAATTGATGAAGGATTGCGACGTGCGAATAAGAGAGAGCAATTCAAACTAGAGATGAAATTGGCGGTACGTCAGCGGGATTTCTACCGCGCAATTTTAGATACTCAACCCCAGATTGTTCACTTCTGCGGACATGGTGGAGGGGAAGATGGTATCGTCCTAGAAGATGAAACGGGACAAATAGCTTTTGTACAAGCAGATACTTTGGCAAGTCTTTTTAAGCTATTTGCCAAAAAGAATGTAGAGTGTGTAGTTCTAAACGCTTGTTATTCGGAGATTCAAGCCGACGCTATTCACCAACATATTAACTATGTAATTGGTATGAATCGAGCAATTGGGGATAAAGCCGCAATTAATTTCTCTGTGGCTTTTTACGATGCTTTAGCAGCTGGGGAAGATGTAGAATTTGCTTTTGAATTAGGGCGATCGCAATTAGTTGGTTTAAAGGAAAATCAAACCCCTATACTTAAAATAAAAGATACTAAATAAAATTATTATTAGATTGTGCCTCGGTTAAGAAGTCGGTTTTTTCTCAGAATTGTAAGTGTGTTATGGATAGTTACGCTAAAAACCCGACGAATGATGATTGTGGGTTAATTACATCGAACTCACCTGATTTTACGGTTTCGGCAGGCGCTTTTACTATATCATCAGCAAAAATTATGCCTAGAAGAATGTAAAATAAATTAGAATAAGGTTACAAAATGTAAAGAAGTATCATATTTTTTCTTACCTTTTGAAACAATTTGCTTAATTTCAGTGTTGAAATTTATATAAAAAACCATGCATAATAGTTCTTGGCGACGATTTTTTACATTTTTGACAGTATTATTTTTAGCTGGCTCGATTTGGACGACACATACGAGCGCTGCTTATGCTTACGACAATCCGGAATTGCTACCTGCGGAAGTCACACCAGTTGTAGACTTAGGGAAATCCCTCAATGTAGTCCAAGAACAGAATTTAGTTCAAGAACTTAACGACTTTGAAACAGAAACTGGTTGGCAATTGCGAGTACTCACTCAGTACGATCAAACACCGGGTAGAGCTGTAATTAAGTTTTGGGGTTTAAACGATCACAGTATTTTACTTGTTGCCGATTCTCGCGGAGGTAATATTCTCAGTTTTGCGGTTGGTGATGATGTATACGAATTACTACCACGGACTTTTTGGATAGAATTACAAACCCGTTTTGGTAACTTATATTTTGTCAGAGAAAAAGGTGAAGACCAAGCAATTATTCAAGCTTTGCAAACTGTAGAAAATTGTTTGCGTAAAGGTGGTTGTAACGTTGTTCCGGGATTACCACGGGAGCAGTGGATTCTCACGTTTATTACTTCGGTAATCGGTGGAATTATTTGTGGATTTGCGGCTCAACCAAGAGCCGAAGGACAACCTATTGCTTGGCAATGGGCATTAATATTCTCTCCTTTATGGGGAATTTTGTTTATTGCCTTCGGAATCGGACCTGTTGTCACCCGTACCTCTGAGTGGCTGCCTCTAGTTCGCAATATCTCCGGCTTTCTCATTGGAGCTTTGGTTGCTTACCTATCTCCTTTTATGAATCGTTCTTCTGCTTCAGAAACTTAAAGGAGTTAGGGGTTAGTTGACAGTTGACAGTTGATGGTTGTTTATTACCAATCTATAACCTCTACCTCTAACTTCTAACCTCTACCTCTAACCTCTAACCTTTAACCTATCAACCTTTAACCTCAAGAAAACTCACGATGGAATGGCACATAACGGACGCTCAAAGTTTAGCAATTATTGATCGAGAAATTGGTGGTGCTTTTGCTCTTATGCACTCAAATCATGATACATTAAGCCCATCATCCCCAAGGGAGTATCGACATTTTTTACTAGCTGAGTACGAAATTATCAAAAGAGTAATTTACGCTACAGGTGATTTTGAGTATAAATCCTTAATCGAATTTTCCGAGCGTTCCTTACAAGCAGCAGCAGCAGCATTAGCGTCGCGCAGCAGTATTATAGTAGATACAACAACGGTACAAGCTGGTATTGCCAAAGAAGCGCAAAATAATTTTGCTAATCCAGTTTATTGTGCAACGTCCGTTCAAACTCCTCCTCAGAAAGAAAAAACTCTTGCTGCTTGGGGAATTGAAACTTTAGCTAACCGCTATCCAGAAGGAATATTTGTAGTAGGTCAACTACCAACAGCTTTAATAAGCTTAGTTGATTTAATTGTAGCAGAGAAAATTAGACCTGTTTTAATCATTGCTACACCACCGAAATTTATCGATATAGATGGGAAAAAGCAAATTTTAAAAGAATTATCTATACCTTATATCACAATCAAAAATCAGAAAGGTGGTGCAACAGTAGCAGCAGCAATTTTAGATGCATTGATAGATTTAGCTTGGGAAGCTTATGGTTAGGAATTGGGAAAACTAAATATAAAACTAGATATAATGCTAATCTAATTTTACGAGCGCTAAGTAATTGACATCAATGGTTCAAACATCAGAAAATTCGCCGACATCGGACTTATCCAAAGAACAAAGAGCGCCATACAGTGTAGATTATCAAATCAAGCTACTATCACAATTGCTATCGCGCAGATTTAATGAATACCTCGAACCTTTGAAATTAACTCCTTTTCATTGGATAGTGTTGTGCTGTTTATGGGAAGAAGATGGTTTACCGACTTCTAGTATTGCTGAGAAACTCAAACAGGTGGGAGGTACTTTAACTGGGGTGATCGATAGGATGGAAGAAAGAGGATTGGTGCGTCGCGAACGAAATATGCAGGATAGAAGAGTTTGGCGGATATGGCTTACTGATGCGGGTAGGGAACTCGAAACCGTCTTACCACCCATTGTTGAAGAAATTCGTCAACAAGCAATGCAGGGATTTTCTGAGGGCGATCGCCATCTCTTTTCACAGTTATTAAATCGAGCGGTTGATAATTTATCTTAGTTCTTAGTTCTTAGTTAAAGATAATCCTCTGTTTAATTTTTTAAACTAGATAAAATGTCTTTTGTAGTATTAATTTGCTCTGGTGTAAAAGCTGCTTTTTGGAGATGATTTAAAAAAGGAATTTGATTATATCTACCATCTAAGTTAATAGCTCGATGATACATTTGTTGAGCAAGGTTTTTATCTTCGTTATCCCAATAAGAAATTGCAGCAGCAACTAAAGGATGAGGATTATTTGGTTCTAAGATAGCAGCACGGTTAGCAGTTGTAATCGCTAAGGGATAAATTTCGAGTCGATGTAATGCCAAGCTCAAATTATAAAAAGCAATTTCATTATCTGGTTTGAAAAATGCAGCCCAACTATGAACTAATACTGCTGCTGGCAAATTTCCATCAACTAGATAAACGATTCCTAAAGCATTGTAAGCAGGAACAAAAGATGGTTTTTGATAAATAGTTTGCCACAAAGTTTGTGCGGCTGTATTTTGTCTACCAGCTAAATGTAAAGTCCAACCTAAATTAACTCTTCCCGAAATATTTTCTGGTTCTAATTCAACAGATTTCTCCATTGCTGCGATTGCTTCATTGTATCTTCCTTGTTGTCGAAATTTAAGTCCTTGTAATCGATATTCACCCGCAGATTTTGCAGTGCAAGCCGGTTGATTTAATGTTAAGCAAGCCGATGAAATAAGTAGAGAAAGAATAATTTTTTTGATAGTAATCATAAAAGCTAAATAAGCTAATACTTCTATCCTAATCAATAATCACTTATTTAATGATTTGTCGAGTACAGTAGAATACTTTTATTCTGTACCCTCAGACTAGAAGTCTGGGGCTATACAAACAAAGCCCGGCTTTAAGGTGGTTAAGTGCATATTCATTCATAATTAAACGGTATTACTCTTAACTCTTAACTCCTAACTCCTAACTCCTAACTCCTAACTCCTAACTATTCCAACATTTGTGCATCAATTCCTAAATCTTGAAGTTGCTGGGGAGAAAGTAATCGTAGCTTATCTACAAGTCTTTCTCGTTTTTCTCGTTCATTTTCTGCTCTTTTTCGTTGAATTTCGGCTCTTTGTCGTTCAACTTCGGCTCTTTCATCACCAGTTAATAATAAATTACCATTGGCATCCCACCAACGTAACCAAGGTAATTCGGCATTTTGATATAAACCTTGCCATATTCCTAATTCTACGTGTATTGGTGTAATTGAATAATGTCCTCGTTCGTTGGGTGCAAGTAATTGATAAGTATTATCTACTAAATTATAAACTTCAACTTGTTCTTTTATCACCTCATAAATTGCGTAATAAGGAACACGAATTGCTTGCTCGTAAACCCAAAATTTGCCTACCTTTTCTCCTTGAGATGGTGGGGTTTTATCTCGTTCTTCTGTACCGTCTCCGGATACAAATTCAATGACAATTAATGGTGCAACGTATTCTTTCCATAATACATAGGAACGTCGTGTTTTACCTTCGAGAATTGGTGGTACATTAGGTACATAAAACCAATCTGGAGCTTCTGCACCTTTTTCTGGTGGTTCGGTTAAACGCCAATAAATACCTAAATCTTGTCCGATACAAAAGTTACCTTCGGGATGTAATTGCTCTAAAATTGGCTGAATTGAATCGGTAAGTAAGATACTTTGAGGATGTTCTTGCCAATTTTTCACAAAGGTTCCGTCAGATTCGGGTAACTGGGTATGATCTGGTAATGTGAGTGATGACAGGAAAGTCATAGCTGGAAGTGAAACAGATATTTAATATTTTAATGCTTGTAAGTATAAATAAATCAAAACTATAAAAAAGAGTCTATTGCAAGACAACAAGCCGAACAAAAAGCACAAATATTGACGTTGATAGTTTGTAAAGAGTTTCAAATAATTGACTCATAGAATTGAACAAATATTCCTACTCTTGCTCACTTTCAACAAACTTCGATGCAAACTTGATTTTTTTCGCTTTATACCAAAAATCATTAATTTCATTCCAAAGAGTTCCTCGATTCGATTTATTAATGGGAAAATCTGTAATAATACTCGCCATTGAACCCAAATTTTCACCATTTGCAGAAACAATATATCCAGTTCCTTCGTTTTCATCAATGCCAATAATATAAGTAGGTGCCGGATACAACGATAATCCACTAATAGATTCTTGAGAAACTTTCACTTTCAAACGCTTATCTTTTTTCGTATATCCTTGTTTACTACCTTTCAACTGCACAAAACAAAAGGGAAGAAAATTTCTTTGTCCGATTAATTCTACAATACAATCAACATGAGGCAATTTATCATCTAAAAATCGGATATTAAAAATAGCACCATCATCCGAATGAGCTTCCGTCATTAAAGCCACAAAAATATCTTGAACCGATTTTTCTAAGGTATTTGTCATATTTCAATGTCTCCTCAATCCGTGTATTTCATAGTACAACAAATAATATCCCTTTCACTCTCATCAAAATTAAATCTAACTAATCAAAACCTCCGCGTTACTCTGCGGAAACCTCTGCGTGACTTTGCGTTAAAAAAAGATTAAAAAGCGGACAAGATGTCCGCACTACAACAAATCAATCCAAAATCTAAAATCCTATGCTCCTTCCCGTAACTTATCCAACACACTTGTATCTTCCAAAGTCGAAGTATCCCCAGAAACCTCTTGTCCCGCAGCTAAATTACGCAATAATCGTCGCATAATCTTACCAGAACGGGTTTTTGGTAAAGCATCGGTAAAACGAATTTCACCGGGACGAGCAATTGCACCGATTTCCCCAACTACGTGTTGTTTAAGTTCTTGATTTAATTCCTCGCTACCTTGATGACCACCTTCTAAAGTCACAAATGCTACTATCTCTTCACCTTTGAGTTCATCTGGCTTACCTACCACAGCGGCTTCAGCTACGGCAGCATGGGACACAAGGGCTGATTCAATTTCCATTGTACCGAGACGATGACCAGAAACATTCAAGACATCATCAATCCGTCCCATTACCCAAAAATACCCATCTTCATCCTTTCTTGCACCATCACCAGCAAAGTAGAGATATTTGCCATCCTTGGGGGGAATATGTTCCCAATAAGTGCGGCGGAAGCGGTCGGGGTCGCCGTATACTGTTCTCATCATACCGGGCCACGGATGACGAATTACTAGATATCCGCCTTCATTTTCTTTAACGGTATTGCCTTCTAAGTCTACAATATCTGCAAGGATGCCGGGGAAGGGACGAGTTGCGGAACCAGGTTTGGTAGAAATTGCACCGGGTAAAGGTGTAATCATTACACCCCCGGTTTCAGTTTGCCACCAAGTATCTACAATCGGGCAGCGCTCACCACCAATTACCTGGTGATACCACATCCAAGCTTCGGGGTTGATTGGTTCCCCGACGGTTCCTAACAACCGCAGGGATGATAAATTCCTGGCTTTGGGGTGTTCGTCACCCATTTTAGTAAAAGCGCGAATTGCTGTAGGTGCAGTATAAAAAACCGTTACACCATACTTTTCTACTACATCCCAGAAACAACCGGGATTAGATTTACGCGGCGCACCTTCATACATTACCGTAGTTGCACCGTTGGAAAGGGGACCATAAACTATATAACTATGCCCAGTAATCCAACCGACATCAGCAGTACACCAATATACATCAGTTTCTTGTAAATCAAATATCCATTTGGTGGTCATATGGCTATAAAGGTTATAACCACCAGTAGTGTGAACAACACCTTTCGGTTTACCTGTACTGCCAGAAGTGTATAGAATAAACAGCATATCTTCGCTGTCCATCGGTTCTGCGGGACAATCTGCGGAAACCTCTTTCTGCAAATCGTGCCACCAATAATCTCGTCCCGATTCCATGGCAATGTCTTGTTTAGTACGCTGTACTACCAAAACGTTTTTTACAGAAGGTGCGGCATTATTTTCTAAAGCTTTGTCAACTTGGGGTTTGAGGGCAACTATCGCATCTTTGCGAAAACCACCATCGGCAGTAATTACTACATTTACCTTGGCATCATTTAGTCTATCCCGTAAAGCTTCCGCACTGAAACCACCGAACACAACGCTATGAGCTGCGCCGATTCTCGCACAAGCTAACATCGCGATCGCCGCTTCGGGAATCATCGGCATATAAATGCCTACAACATCACCTTTTTTTACACCAAGTTGTTTAAGTGCATTGGCAAATTGACAAACTTCTCGGTGTAACTGTGCGTAAGTGATGGTACGGGAATCTCCGGGTTCTCCTTCCCAAATAATCGCAGCTTTATTCTTACGAGCAGTAGTGAGATGTCTGTCAAGACAGTTGTAAGAAATATTAATTTTACCGTTAACAAACCATTTAGCAAAAGGTGGTTGCCAATCTAAAACCGTGTCCCACTTTTGAAACCAGTGTAATTCAAGTTCAGCAAGTTCCGCCCAGAATGCTTCAGGGTTTGATTTTGCTTTATCATAGAGACGCTGATAATCTTTTAAGCTTTTGATATGGGCATTTTGGGAGAATTCCGCACTAGGAGAGAATAAGCGCTTTTCTTGGAGAATTGATTCTATATTTGCTTCAGCCATAATTTATAGTTAAAGTTATAGTTACTCTTTATTGTTAACTGATATTTGTTGCTAGAATGTTGAAATTTTCCTCAGACATAGGAATAATCACTTATACATCTGTGGCGCATAATAACAAGGAGTTAGGAAAATACAAAGTTAACTGACACACATTGATACATTTTGATATTTTACAGTAGGTCAATTTGGGATAATAACAATTGTAGGGTGTGTGACGCTTTAACAATTTATGTAAGTGGTTATAAGACTTGTAGCGTCACGCACCATTAACCTCGTTGTAATTATAATAATTCCTCAAAATCTCAGCCATGACACTAACAGTTGAACCGAGTAATTTATATTTGAATGATGTTCATCGTCTGTTGAAATTACAAGAAAAATTTGATGGTTCATTTACCGATTACTTAAGTTTAGAACCTTTAGCAGAGTTTGAACAGCAAGATTTGTCCCGAATTCGCAACGATTTTAGACGTTATCTCAAAGCTGGTAAAATTTCTGAAGGAATAGTCAAATTTTTAACTATTGCCCCTTTGATGCGCTTAGCGGGATTTTATGATGTGCCAATTCGTTTGACAATGGAAGATATAATTGGAATCGTCATCGAAGAGCAAGATAAAGTTATTAAAGGACGGATGGATATTTTAGCAGTTAACCAAGCTGAAGCAACCACCCCACCACCTTTTTGGGTTTTGGTAATTGAAACCAAAAATAGCGCGATCGATGTATTTGAAGGTGTACCGCAATTGTTAACTTACGCTTTTAAAAGTTTAGAGCAGCAATCATCAGTTTGGGGTTTAATTACTAATGCACTTCGCTATCAATTTGTTTATTTAGAGAGAGAAGAACACTCAACTTATCAATTAATGCCTTTACTTAATTTAAGTGAAATACAAAGCTCTATTTTATTATTGCAAGTGATGAAAGCTATTTGTCAATTACCGGGTTTTAGTTGATGAGGAATATAGAGTTGTAGGGTGCGTGAGGGTTTAATCACTTTATAGGTCGATATCGAGTGTATTTTGGACAAATAGGGACAAAAATTCTACTCCTTCTGTGTGCTGGAGATAAAAGCACCCAACAACAGGATATTCAAAAAGCAAAGGAATATTGGGAAGATTATGAAGGAAGTTAAAGCACCCACAAGTAAAAGTTATAAGGAATATCTAATTTCATCTCTTAAGGATTTTCAAGAAGCAGCTGCGTATATTGAGACTTTTTTAGAACTAGATGAAGATGGTTATAATGCTAAAATTTTCCGTTCCGCTTTAGAAGAAGTAGTAGAAGCACGCAAACGCATGGGTGAGTTTTCCTCAACAGCGCAGCAGCATTACGAACAACTCGATAAAATACTGGCTGAAACTGGTGGTGCAGAAATTCTAAAATTAATTGAATTTTTGGATGCTTTGGGTTATCGAATTAGTTTGGTTGATAAAGATTAAATTTTGATAATGAGTGATTTACCGCGAGTGGATTTGACAAAACATCCTCATCCTGCATTATGCGAGTATCCTATCCTTTCAAGCGATCGCTCCGGATGGCGGGGCGTGTTTTTTAATCACTATCACCACCCTGCTTATGAAAGCCCCGAATTTCAATATACGCAACACATAATTGGTATAACCGGAAATGGTCATCCCATTCACTCAGAACATCGGTTTGATGGTCGAGTACAAACCCATTACTGTCAACCAGGTGAAGGGCTTTTTATCCCTGCTGATATCAGCTATTCATCTAATTGGCGACAAGCAGGTGAATTTTCTTTAATTGGCTTTTTTCCCAAATTTTTTGAGCAAATCATCAATGAATCGGTTCAGATTAAGCAGATTGAACTGATTCCACAAATAGGTTTGAGCGACGCATTTATTCGTCAGATTGGAATCGCTTTCAAAGCGGATGTGGAAGCAGATCATCCTGCGGGGCGAATGTTTGGTGAATCTTTAGCAACAGGATTGGTTATCCATCTACTTACACATTATTCCGCTTGGCAAATAAAGCCCCCTCCTGAATCGGTTGGAGGTTTACCACAATACCAGTTGCAAAAAGTGAAGGATTATATCCGCGCTCATCTCAACCAAAATATTTCGCTATCAGAGATAGCAGGAGTTTTGACACTCTCCGGTCTAAAGACACGGAGATTCTTGATTCAATGAGTCCACTTAGACTAGACCCCTTGCGGTATCTAACCAAGAGGTGGTTCTCTCCCCAAGCGTTACTTTCCGAGTGCCCCTCGGTAGTTGGATTATTCCAAAAATTTGTTTGATTTAAATTCTGAACGTCTAGTCCCCATGAAGATTTTACCTATTCCTGGGAAGGAACTAAAACTATGGAATAGAACCCCATATCTTCAGTTGTCAAGGTACAGATTGCCGCTAGGCAGTTGGGTTTTTATACAGGTTGGTTACCGTTCCTGTTAATAAAATCGTACCATAAATGACTGAGGCTTAAAAGCCTTTATGCAGTTTTCATCCCTGGACTAAAGTCACAGGGTTTTCAACCTTCCCTTTATAAACCTGAGCCAGTACCATTTCTGTCGTTTATTCAAGCAATCAACTGGCATTACTCCTCATCAATATTTAACTCGATGCCGGATTAATAAAGCAAAACACTTGTTATCAAAAACCGAGTTAACGATTACTGACATTGCCTTTGAAGTCGGCTTAACCAATCATAGTTCTTTTAGTCGCCTATTTCGTAAGTATGTAGGTGTAACGCCTTCATCATTCAGAGTATCAGAATAACAATCTCAGCAAGATTTGCACAGATTGAGCAAACTTAGTCAAGCTTTGGGTAAAGGGCGATGGCTATACTCAGCATATTCCAATAAGTATGCCAAAGGTAGCTATTCAATGACAACACTTGAAATAACGCCAAAAAATAAGAAACCCTTTAAACTTAGCCTTAAGCAAAAGAATTGGGTTCTATCATTTCATATTGGTTTTGCAGCATTGTGGACTGGAACCGTTCTAAGTATGTTTCTCCTTGCCCTTAGAAACAAAGATACGGCTAACTCCGACATTCTTTTTGCACTCAACTCAGCGATTAATTTACTTGATGACGTAGTTGTGATTCCTGCGGCAATTGGTTCGGTAGTTACCGCTACATTACTCTGCTGGCAAACCAATTACGGTTTTTTTAAATTTTATTGGGTAATCGCTAAGTGGATTTTAACTACTGGGTTGATAATTTTTGGAACCTTCTGGTTATTTCCGTGGGGTAATGCAACTGAAAACATTGCATTGTCAGAAGGATTAGAAGCATTCAAAAATCCTATTTATTTATTTGATGCCAAGGGAGTACTTATTGGTTCGCTGATTCAAGTTTCATTTTTGTTCGTTATCATTGCGATTTCTACATTAAAGCCGTGGGGAAGAAGAAATTTAAAATAAAATTTACCGTATGAGCCAAAAAAAACTCAGCGTCACTCCGCGCTTACCTCTGCGCTCCTCTGCATTTAAAATATATCATTGCCCATTCCCTAAACCGGCAAACTAACAGTAAAAACACTGCCTTCACTCAACTTAGAACGTACCGAAACTTTACCGCCCATACCTTCAACCAGCGTCTTAACAATCGATAAACCCAAACCAGTTCCACCAGCACGGTTACGAGCTTCATCTACACGATAAAAACGCTCAAAAATTCGCGATTGATGTTGCAATGGTATCCCACAACCCATGTCATAAACTTGAATAAGTCCTTCATTTTCCTGTCGAGATAATTTCACAGTTATTAAGGTATCTGCTTCTGAATATTTAACAGCATTATCAATCAAATTAAGTAATATTTGTTTGAGACGATTATAGTCTGCTTTGACTTCAATTAAGTATGCTGGAGCTTCAATTTTAATATCTCTATCGCTATATTTATCTGCCATTTCTACAACTTCAGTCACGACATCATTTAAAATGCAGTTTTGGATATTAAAATGTAAATTGCCGTGGTCTGCTCTGGCTAATTCTAGTAAATCTTGTAATAAACTAATGGTATTTTCTGCTTCCGATGCCGCAGTTTCCAAAGCTTCTTTTTGAATTGCTGTTAAATTCTGTTGTCTTCGCAATACACTTTGCAAATAACCATGTACAATTGTCAATGGTGTACGTAATTCGTGAGAAACATTACTGACAAATTGCCTCTCTTTTTCCCAAGATTCGGAAAGTCGAGAAAGCATCATATTACAGGTTTCAGCTAACTGTTTGACTTCTGTAGGGGCGTTATCAAAATATAATTGGGCATTGCCTAAATCCTCAGCAGAAATAACTTCAGTCATTTGACTTAACTGACGCAAAAATTTTAGCGAATGGTGAATATAAAATGCAATTGCACCAGCCATGATAACTATTACTAAAATGCTGGTTGCAGCAACACTTTTTATCATCATGATAAACATGGTTTGGTCACGAGTAATATCCTGTGCTATAGATATAGTACCGATGACCTTTCCTTGTATAATTAAAGAATTACTACACAAAACAAAATAGCGATTATTGAGTTGAATAACTTGAGGTTTAATTGGAATATTTTTTAACTCAAATAAACTATTTTCTTGAGATTTAGAAGATTTAATTAAACTATTAGACTTTGCTAATATTTGATTATCCAAATTTTCTATCCATAATAATGTATTATTAGTTTTTAAATTATCAATTCTTTGAGAAATTGCTTGTTCTTGGGGAACCATTTCACTCAACATTTGTAAATCACGCGGTATCTCTGTAGCAATTTCTTCGATATTTTTTTTATGACTATCAATTAAGATTTGCTGCATTTTCCAACCAGTCCAAGAAGCAAGACTTCCTAAACCAAGAATAGAAAATACAGCAACACCTGCTGTTAAACGTAATCTTAATGAATTAAAGTCAATTTTTGCCAAAATTTTCTTCATTTATGTACTTAATTAGGTAATTAATAGTAGGTATTTATGAGTCAAAAATTAAATCTTATTTAAAAAGATATTATATTCGCTAAATTCGTGATTTTATATATTATTTTTTCATAAATTCTACAGGGATTGCTATATCAGTTATCATTGTTAACTGATAACTGATAACTGTTAACTGTTAAGAACAAGTTTTATTTGCAAAATCACACTTGTAAACAAATGGTTCTTGCCAACTCAAGGGAATTTCTAATAAATCTCTTGCTCCTGTAAAACCTTGACCGATAAATAGTAACAAAGCAAAAGTATTTAAAACGGTGTGGATAGTCCGCCAACGGTTAGATTTATCCCGATAAATTTCTGGTACAATTGCTAAAGAAAAAATCATCAATAAAGCTGCGGTAATACCATAATAATAATGCGACCAATACCACTCATTTGTACGTCGAAAAACTCCATCTTGACAGCCTAATATAACTAATCCTATACCTGTTAAAGTCGCAAAAATTGCTCTCCATTCTTTCTTTTGCGCTTTATAGAGAAGTACTAAAGAAGCGATAGTAGCAACGAACATTAAAAGGATAAAAATAACTTGAAAAGGCGCTTTATTCCACAATTGATTCTTGATTATATTTTTGCTAATTGGGTGTGCTAAACCGATTAAAGTTAATCCTACAACTGAAGCAGTTAACCAATCTCCTAAACGTTTGTGTTCTGTACCAACAACCGGAGGAATTTTACTTTTACCTTTATCCTTGGTTTGTAAACGACGCTGACGTGTTGACCATGCAAAATTGACTACATTACCGATAAGGGGGAATACAAAAATAATCGCGATCGCGGGATGTATGAGAGTGAAAAAATCTGCTAGTTCCATCTTTATTGTCCAAGCTTTGTATTATCAATTATTGAGGAGGAGCGATTGTGAAATCATTTATGCTTTTAAAACTGCATAACCAAAAGTTGCGTTAAATTGACGACACCATACAGCTACAGATTTGAAATTTGCTAAATCTACATTTTCGGGAATTTCATATTTTTGAGTACCGCTGGTACTTTTCAACGGAGCGATAGTTACATAATCTGCTTCTTTAATTCCGGTAATTGGTAATTTATCATCTTTGTGGAGAATCACAAATAAATCTGGTCCGCTATCAGATTTAAATTGATCATCAAACTGAATATATTTTTTGCCGTTTTCAGTAATAATACTAGCTGTTCCTTTGGTTGGATGTTCTGCATCTTGAAAGGTTCCCGAAGCTTGTACTGAAGCAGTAGCAGGAGTTTCCGCAACTGTCTCAACTTGAGGCTGAGTTTCCGCTTGGGATTCTACATTTGTACAACCGACGCTTAATAAAACAACCATACCTAAAACTGCGACATATTTGAATTTCATTGCGATGTCCTCAAATTGGTGTATGAGTACAATTTAAGGCTTTGCTCTAATAGATAAATTAATAGAAGCTGAGAAGTTGTTGAAAATTAGGCTAAATTTTCGATTTGATTTTTAATCTCTTTTTAATTCAGGAATATAGGAATAAACTTATACTAAACTTGAGATTGAATTTTGAGGCAACTACCAATGATTATTACACCATCTGAAAAAAGAAAATATCAACGCAAATCCCAGAGAATATTTAAAATTAGAATTGCAACTCTATTTTTATTCAGCATTGTTATTATATCGGCAATTATTGTTGCAGGGTGGTTTGCTGGGGAAGATAAAATAAACGCAATTTTCGCTGAAATTAACGTTTTACAGCAGAATCCACCCATATGGTTAGAAGTACCGATGGTAACGGGAAAATATTTATTAGTCCCGACTGTAGCATTATTATTAACTGTTTTGGTAATAATGAAAATTTCTCCCCAACCCCGTATTTGGTCGCGAAGATTAGTAGTTGGAATATTATTAATATTAACTGGTAGATATGTTTTATGGCGGTCTTTATCAACACTCAACCTCGGCACTCCTTTAAATGGTGCGTTTAGTTTGGGTTTATTTGGTTTAGAAATGTTGGTATTATTCAGTGCGACAATCCAGTTATTTTTAATGTTGAATGTTAAGGAACATCGTCATGATGCAGATAGAAAATCTATCGCTGTTATTGAAGAAAATTTTTGTCCTAGTGTCGATGTTTTGATTCCGACTTACAACGAACCAACTTTTATATTACGAAGGACAATTATTGGTTGTCAAGCTTTAGAATACCATAATAAAACAATTTATTTATTAGACGATACTCGCCGTCCAGAAATGAAAGCTTTAGCTGAAGAATTGGGATGTGACTATATTACCAGAGCAGATAATCGTCATGCTAAAGCAGGTAATTTGAATCATGCATTTACTCAAATTAATGGAGAATTAATCGTTATCTTTGATGCCGATTTTATTCCTACAAAAAACTTTCTTACTCGTACAGTAGGCTTCTTTCAAGATGAACAAGTAGCCTTAGTACAAACACCACAAAGCTTTTATAATGCAGACCCCATTGCTCATAATTTAGGTTTAGAAAATGTCGTAACTCCAGAAGAAGAAGTATTTTACAGACAAATTCAACCGATAAAAGATAGTGCTGGAAGTGTAGTTTGTGCAGGAACTTCTTTTGTTGTTAGACGCAGCGCGTTAGAAAAAACTGGCGGTTTTGTCACCGAATCTCTCAGCGAAGATTACTTTACAGGAATTAATTTATCAGCTAAAGGTTACAAACTTATTTATTTAGATGAAAAACTCAGCGCCGGTTTAGCTGCGGAAAATATCGGCGCACACGCAACACAACGTATCCGCTGGGCGCAAGGTACTTTACAAGCATTTTTTATTAAATCAAATCCTCTGACAATTCGCGGATTAAAACCATTACAAAGACTAGCTCATTTAGAAGGATTGCTCAACTGGTTTGCTAGTATTTCCCGTGTCGGTTTTCTATTAATGCCTTTAGCATATTCATTTTTAGGGATTATTCCAGTACAAGCAACTGTCGCAGAAGCGCTTTATTTTCTCTTGCCTTTTTACCTGACTCAACTAACAGTATTTTCCTGGCTAAATTCCCATTCTCGCTCTGCAATTTTATCAGAAATATATAGTATAGCTTTAGCTTTTCCTCTGGGATTAACTGTAATTAAAGTAATGCTGAATCCCTTTTCTAAAGGCTTTAAAGTTACACCCAAAGGAAATGCAAATAATAAATTTTATTTTAACTGGAATTTAGCTGTACCGTTAATTATTTTATTTATCGGTAATGCTATTAGTTTATGGCGCAATTTAGGAATGTGTTTAGCATTATTATGGCAGCAAACAACAAATCCTCAAATATTACAGCATTTCCAAGGTTTAGATTTAGGATGGATATGGAGTCTTTATAATTTATTATTAATTGGAATTGCTTTATTAATATTACTCGATGCACCCAAAGCCGATGTTTACGAATGGTTCGATTTACGAAGAATAGTACGCTTAAACATTGGTGAACAAACCGCTTGGGGAGTGACTACAATGATTTCCGAAGTCGGTGCAGAAATCGCATTAACTCAACAAATACCCATAGAATTAATTCCTAATCAATCGCTAAATCTAGAAATAGCCGAAGAAAACTTACAACTTAATGCAGAAATTATTACTACTAGCATCAAAGACGAATTTCTCACCATTCGAGTTAAATTTCCCTTAGTCACCTTATCCCAACATCGTCGTTTAGTAGAAATGTTATTCTGTCGTCCCGGACAATGGAAGCGTAGATGTACTCCCAACGAATTACAATCTTTTCTACTACTGTTCAAAATTTTACTCAAACCCCGAATATTATTTGATCGCAAAGTCGATGTCAGCGCGATCGCAGTTTCTAAAGTTTGAACCTACTACTTCACCACATTACTTCGTTCCCGGCAGAAGATTACTGATTTAAAAACCGCAGAGACGCAGAGTACGCAGAGGAAAGTTGCTCCACTGGTACCCCAAGAGCGCAAGGGCGGTTTTTTTCAGTAATCTGGTAACGGGAACGGAGTAGTCACCAGCGAGCTAGAAGTATACCCCTCCGGGGTAGGCTACGCCAACACACTACCTTTTTTGAAATATATAGATTACAATTGTAGTACCACTATCAAAATTTTAAGGAGGAAAGAATATGAATGAATTTGCAGCTTCAGAGATAGTCGTGATTGAAATCGCAATAAAACCGACACAAAGCGCAAATATTCTCGTATTTGGTTTCCCTAGGATTTATCTTGGATAAATAATCCTTAAAATTAAATCCTATTTAACTAAACCGAATTCTTGATTGCTGTGCTTTGTAGAAAACAAATAGCACCAATTCAGGAAAACAATGAATTTAGAATATTTAGGTTGGAATGATTTTTTTGCTGACAACTTTAAACGGTTACATCAACCAGATTTGACGGTAGCTAGAGTTGCTATAGAACATCGAAATAGCTACATTCTCTACAGCGAAATTGGAGAAATTTCCGGTGAAATAACGGGTAAATTTCGTCATCATGTAATTCAAGCAGAAGACTTTCCAGGAGTGGGAGATTGGGTTGTAATTAGCATCAAACAATCACAAAAAAGCGCCATAATTCACAGTGTTTTACCTAGAAAAACTAAATTTTCTCGTCAGACAATAGGTGAAATAACAGAACAACAAATAGTTGCAGCCAACGTTGATACGGTATTCTTAGTGTCGGGATTAGATGGTGACTTTAATCCGAGAAGAATCGAACGCTATTTAATTTTGGCTTGGGAAAGTGGCGCAAATCCAGTTATTTTGTTGAATAAAATAGACTTATGTCAAAACATCAAAGATTGCTTAAATCAAGTTGAAAAAATTGCTTTGGGTGTACCGATAATAACTATTAGTGCTGCAAATTCTCAAGGATTAGATGCACTTCAACCTTATTTACAACCGGGAAAAACCGTTGCTTTATTAGGTTCTTCGGGTGTGGGAAAATCAACAATTACCAATCAACTCAAAGGGGAAGCAATACAAAAAGTGAAAGCTGTACGTCAAGGTGATGATAGAGGTAGACATACCACAACCCATCGCGAATTGATATTACTAGCAAACGGCAGCTTAATTATAGATACCCCAGGAATGCGAGAAATTCAAATTTGGGCGAGTGAACAAAGTTTACACTCAACATTTGAAGATATTGAAATCTTAGCTCAAGAATGTCGCTTTCGTAATTGTCAGCACAGGCAAGAACCTGGTTGTGCAATACAGCAAGCATTACAGGAAGGTAAACTTGATTCTTCCAGATTTTTTAGTTATCAAAAATTGCAGAAAGAAGTTAATTATCTCAGTCAAAAACAAGACCAAAAGGTTTATTTAGATACAAAAAAACGATGGAAACAAATTACTAAATCAATGAGAAATCATCACAAAGGATATTAACCATTCATAATGGTTTGTCGAACCGCCATATACGGAGACGTTACACTGTAACGTCTCTACACTATTACTTTTCTTGTTTATTATCTATTATCACTTGAGTTTCTTTTTTAACATAATCGGAATATTTATTGGCAAATTTGGAAGTAAAATTTAACGAATTAGGTACAATTGTTTGAAAACTACCGCAAATTCCTACGAACAAACTACCGCAATATACACTTGCTAAAATAATCCTTGTTATTCGTTTATTGTCAAAATGATTATAGCGCTCCATCAAATTTTTTATTAATGTATATCTACTATTAAATGGTAAGTGTTGATAATCAAATTGCTGTAAAAACTCAAATAGAGCATATAATATATTTTCTTGATTATTATGTAATCTTTTTTTTAAATATATTTGTAATTGAGAATTAATTTTAGCAGCACGATAACTGTGTAAAATATTAAAAATTAACGGAATTGGAAGTATAAATAATGCTGGATGAATTATTCCCAATATACCAATTATCATTGTGCCGAATGCCTTAAATAAAATATCACTATAAGGAAAACGAGAAGATAGTAAAACATCTATTATTTGTCCTCCATCAAGAGGATAAATCGGTAGTAAATTGAATAAATTTAAACAAATTAATATCCAACTTGCTTGCTTAATCCAACTCGAATAACTTTCATCTTGAAAGATAATTGATAATCCTATACCTAAAATTAATCCAGGTAAAGGCCCTGCTAAAGATACACAAAACTTTTGAGTAATTGTAGCGTCATCTTTACGAGCAGTAGCAACAGCACCGAGAAAAGGGAGAAAAATTAAAGACGCATTTTGATAACCGCAAATTTTCATTGCTAATAAATGTCCTCCCTCATGAAAAATTAATGCGGAGATAAAAATTATTAGAGTTTGAGTACCAAAAAATGTTGTGGAAGTAATTACAAATAAAGCAAAACTACCTAATATTAACCAAGGACGCAATTTACTATCGATAAGTCCCCGTTGTAATTGTTCCATCCGTCGAAATCCTTCTACTTCCAATTCCACAGGAATTTCTGCTGATAATTTAATATTATTTTCCGCTTGTTCTTGTCGCTGTTTGATAATATCCGTATTTTTATGCTTTTCCTGGATTATTTTGTAAGTCAGTTTTAATGCTAATTTTCTATTTAAACGAAATAAATGTTTATTTGAAATAGGTAATATATTTTTTAATTTTATTAATGAATTAATATAGTTTATTAAATATATATTTAATGTTTTTATAAAAGCTGATGGTGATAAATTATCATGATTTGTATTTATGTTTAATTTGATGCTTGATTTTGAATTTAATTTTGTTTTTAATTGCCTCAATCTACCTTGATGCAACTGCCACTGTAAAGACGTTTGAGCAGTATAATAATCTTGAACAATAAAATAAGGAATTTTACCTATAACCGTATCTCCCTTACCATTTGTTGTGACCAAAAATATTTTATCTGCAAAAAAAGTATAAAATTCAATATCAAATAAATGTACGGGTTCTATTCGGTGATGTATACCAACTTTTGCATAGCTGTTAAAAGCTTGATTGTATAGTAAAATTTCCCAAGCGATATCGGGATAAATCTTAAGCATTGGTTTAACCTGCAAATAACAGCATGGCTCGAAACCCAATTCCCTAAGTTCTTCAATTGGAATTAAAAATAACTTTTGTAGATAAACCGGAATATTTTCAACTGTTTGGATTTCGTAAATCGGGTATTGCAATGTCACCTTGCAAAGTTGTAAAAAGGTAATCAAATAGGAGAAACCTACTAATAATCCATAAATAAGAATAGGGTAAAGCAAATAGTGCATATTATGTAATGAATAAGACCATATTTATAATTCCCAATCTTGAATCTGGTTTATCATCCAAAATACAGATAATTTGTTTTACCTAAATCCTTCAACGTCAACCGGAATATAACAAACAGCCATAATGAATTTCATAAATCATCTCGGCAAATACACCTATAAATTAGTAAAAAGCTGAATATGTCTAAGCAAACAATAGGATTAGAAAATCACCTCTATCAATATTTACTCTCCGTATCTATACGGGAACCGGAAGTTTTAACAAAATTACGTGAAGAAACCGCAACTCATCCTCGAAATATCATGCAAATTTCACCAGAACAAGGTCAATTTATGGCTTTGCTGATACAATTAATGAATGCAAAAAAAACTTTAGAAATAGGTGTATTTACAGGTTACAGTTCCTTAATAGTTGCCTTAGCATTACCGCCATCCGGTAAGATAGTTGCTTGTGATGTGAGTGAAGAGTACACATCTATAGCCCGTCGTTACTGGGAACAAGCAGGAGTAGCTGATAAAATCGATCTGCGTATAGCTCCAGCTATTGAAACTTTGGATAAATTATTAGCAGCAGGTGAAGCGGATACCTTTGATTTTACCTTCATCGATGCAGATAAAAGCAGCTACGACGACTATTATGAACGAGCATTAAAATTAATACGTCCCGGTGGATTAATTGCCATTGATAATGTATTGTGGTCTGGACAAGTAGCTGATTTACAGGTACAGGATAATAGAACTAATAAAATCCGTGCTTTAAACGAAAAAATTCACAAAGACGAACGAGTGACAATCAGCATGATACCCATTGGAGATGGTTTGACATTAGCGAGAAAGAAAGGTTAAAGTTTAGAGGTTAAAGGTAATTTCTAACTACATCCCCCCATCCCCCCATCTCTCCCTACTCCCTACTATTAGTGGCTAATTCAATCAAATCTTCAATTTTCTTAATATTTGGATCGCCTGCTAAATAGCCGATACCGCGATGTAGATGTAAGCGAAACTGGGTTACAAGGGTTTCTTTCTCAGTTCCCAAACCGTCGTTATAACAGCGTTGTTTAAGGGCTAAAAGCAAGATATCGGACATTTCACCGCCAAATACTCGCCATGTTAATTCGACGTTACTATCTTGGGGTATCGGTACGGGAGAAGGAATACTTTTTTCCGCGAGAGAACGACAAAAACCCCAACGACAAAGGGTATTCCACTGATCGATTTTGGTAAACCGTCTCAGTTTCAAAAGTTGGTCTTTAGCTGTTTGAGATAAGCGGATGCGTTCGATTGGTGATTCCATTTTGATGGTTGATGGTTGATGGTTGATGATTCTTAGCTATTTTCCCTTATCCACCGTACACCGTCGATTTATTCACCGTACACCGTCGATTTGTCCACCGTACACCGTCAACTGTCCACCATACACCGTCGATTTGTCCACCGTACACAGTCAACTGTCCACTGTCAACTGTCAACTATATTTACCAAAAATACCCCGATTCTACCGTTGTTTGACGGGTGTCTTGGGAGTATTTGAGCAGGTATTCGCGAGCTATTGCTTCGTTTTTTCGCAGGGTTTTTACTTCTTTTTCACCTATTTCGGTGTCGGTGGAAAGTAATATTACTTGATGGGAGGCTGAAGGGAAGTATCTTTCGATTAAGTTGCTGCGGTGGGATGAATCCAAACGTCCCAACGGGGTGTCGATCGCAACGGGTAGGTGATGTCCCGATACTCTTGCTAATGCCCAAAGAAAGGCGATCGCTAGGAGTTGTTTTTCGCCTGCGGATAGTCGATGTTTATCAACTGGTTGAGAATTTAAATCGTATAGGGAAAGACTGAAGGTATTGGTATTAATCACAATACGATGTACTAAGTCAGATTTGTGGAGTAGATAACGGAAGCATTCTGTAACTTCGTTTTCTAATTTATTGAGTTTTCTTAAGGTAAGTCGTTCGCGAAACAATTTGAGGGTTTGTTGTACTCTTGTTGATGCATTGATGATATTTTCTTTACTGTTTTGTTCGATGGTTTGTACGCTATATTCTGTTAAATCTTTTTTTAATTTATTAATTTCTGTCTCTAATTCTATTAAACGACGAGTGACTGTTTCACAGTTACTTTTGATGTCAGTAACTTTATTTTGTGCTTTTTTAACTAAGTCTACTAATTTTTGATAATCTTCTGGCGATGCTGCTGCTTGTATTTGTCTTTCTAAAGTAATAATTTCTTCTTCTTGATTTTTTAACTGTTCTAATTGCTGTTTGGCGGTATTCTTAGCAGTTTGTAAGTAGTAAAGAATATTTCCTAGTTGACTCAAACTTTCTGCATCTGCTAATAACCAAGGCGATTCTTTTAACAATGCGTTTCTAGCTTCTACATCTTTTTCCAAAAAAGTTTTGATTTGAGCAAATTTATCGGCAGCAATATCTGTTTGATCAATCAAATTTAGTAAACGTTCATCTCTTTCGAGCAATATATCCCGCGCTATTTGTTGCTGTTGAATTTTTAATTCTGCTTCACCTCGTTGTTGAACTTGATTTAGTAGAGGTTCAATTAATGTTAACGGTAAAACACCTGCTGCTAATTCAGACATTCTCTGACGAGTGTTTTCAGATTCGTTAATATGAACTATTTTTTGCTGTTCTAGTTGACTACTTTCTGAAGCAATTTTTCCACCTTCGCTCAAAAATTTATCAAAGGCTACTTGTTGGTTTTTTTCGGCTTGCTGTAAAAATTCTAATTCTTGCGTCTGTATATTTTTAGTTTCTTCGTATTCTGACTGTAAATTATTGAGAAGTTTTTCGATTTCTTCTAAATTAGCAAGTTCTTTTGTATCCGCTAGTTCTTTGCGTTTACGATTGACTAATATTTCTAAATCTATTGCTAAACGTTCCGCCAATTCTAATCCTAAAAGAGCGCGAATTGCTTCAACTACCATCGTGGGTGGTTGTTCTTGTTCTGCGAGTTCTTTTACTTGTTCGCCATCAAATAAAAATAGATTAGAGATTCCTAAAGGTAATAAATTTTCAATATACTCATCCCAGATACTAACTAACCCAGTATCCAGCCATTCATCATTTTCACGAATATCTAAAATACCTAAATGGTCTTTACCATCTTTAGGATTTTTTTCCCAAGTTCTGACTATACGATATCTAACAGGTTTATCGTTTTCAATATGTTCAAAAGCTAATTCAATTCTTGTTTGTTCTGTAGGTGATTTATGCGTATTTATGCATTGATTGAGAAAATCATTATAACTTAAATTATCGCGAGTAGAACATTGAGCGCGATGTCCGTAAAGTGCAAGACGAATCGCATCCATTAAAGTTGTTTTCCCCCCGCCATTCATTCCCCCTAAAAGAATAATTGGACGAGGATTATCATCGTTATTTGGGTCGAGATTTATGACTTGACGACCGCAATAAGGACCAAAGTTTTCTAAAACAAGTTCGAGGAATATCATATTAACATGGGATGGGTAATTGGTAATTGGTAATTGGTAATTGGTAATTGGTAATTGGTAATAAATTCCTCACTCCTCACTCCTCACTCCTCACTCCTAACTCCTCACTCCTAACTCCTAACTCCTCACTCCTAACTCCTCACTCCTAACTCCTAACTTCTAACTCCTAACTGTTCGTCATCTGATTTATTTTTATTAAATTTTAGATTTCCCCAATTTTGCGGTTTTTTATCTGTTACTTTCTCTACGGTAACATCGCCTAAAGTTAACTGTTTTACCCTGTTAATATCACCTTCCCCAGCAGCATTTTTTAAGTCGCGTTTAAAACGAGCATTTTTAATCGCGTCTTCTTGATTTAACGAACTTGTTTCAAAACACTTTTCTAATGCATCATATATTCCTACGCGCCGCGATTTTTTGCGATACTGACGTTCGGTATCTAACAGTTTCGCCATTAATTCCAAATGCATTGCGTCGTTTTCACAAATTTCTTCTAGTACAGCCCATTCATCGCTGCCTAACAAACTGTAACCCGCACCGGGACGGGGGTCAATAAATTCTTCGCCTGTCACTTGTTGATAAATTTGGGGTAAACTATCGTCAAATTCGTGTTTTTCTTCCAACCAAATCCGCCTGATTTGACTGAGTTCGTCTGAGGTAATTAAAGTAATATCCCGCATATTTTCCGGCGCAGTTTGACGCACTTGGGTTTGCGCTGATAATACTCTTGTTAACCAATGTTCGCGCCAATATTTTGTATAAGGACCTGGTACTGGTTGAACTGAGATTTCCCCATTTATGTTACGCTCAAAAAGCTGCACGTTTCCCCAAATTCGTCGAAAATCTCGTTTATCATGGTCATCTTGAATATCTAACTCGTTACGAATATCTAAAAGCGGTTGCATCCATTCTTTTTCTTCATCATTTTGAATCATCGCTTCCATCGATTTATCTTTAGTTACCATCGTGCAAACCCAGCAACCAAAGCGCGAATCACCGCAACTAGGGGTAGAGGTATCGACAACTAAAGGACATTCATTATCTGCTGTCGCACCACGGTACATGGAAAATAAATCTTTGTTATCACCACCCCAAGGATTTTCACATTGATTGAGGTAAATCCACACATCGTTGTTGCTCCAATCTTCGATGGGAGTGTAAATTAAAGAGTTGGGTAAGCTGGCATTCGGACTCAAACGCTCCCTTATTCTACCTGCTTGATGCTTTTGCATTGTGGCAGATCGTCTTGCACTTTCGGCTTTGCGGGTACCCAAAACAAGAATTGTTTCGCCGCTAGCTCTTACCATTTCTCGAATAAACTGGTTGGCTGGATTAATTTTTAAACGCGGCGTACACCAGCGAAACTGGTTGCGAGGAGCCGGATAACCTCTACCAATTAAATTCACCCAGAATGTATCTTGAATTACTGGCAATAATAAATGAGGTTCGATGGGCATTGCTTTTTCTTTGGCAGCTGATGCCAGCAACTGCATCGAATTTTTAACCCATGCCGAAACTATGGGATTTTCTACGAGAGTATCTGTCGTAATTACGTGAATTTTTTTACTGCGTTTCTTGGGCGGTAAAGTGGCGATCGCATTCCAAATCAGTTGCAAAATTGTGCTGGAATCTTTACCCCAAGATACGCCAATAATCCAAGGTATTTCGTCAAGCAAATACAAATCTTGAATTTCTTGCGTAATTTCTGGAATTTTATCAATTACCGTAACGGGTGCTGACTGACTTTTTTCTGATTGTTGGGCAAGAGTCATTCGATTTTGGATTTTAACAACGGATGTGTTTATTTTAGTTTTTGGATTAGCTACGATAATTCAGTGCCTGATATTTATAGAGATTTAGATATAAGAGCAAGTCCAGTATTACATAAAATGGTTTTTAAAAACTTTTTTTTTAATATTTTGTTTTGATATCGTTTTTATATATAGTATTTGGATATGAGTATTTTTATTTTTTAAAGATTTGTGATGAAAAAAAGTGCATCTAGTGTAACAGCAGTGATTTCTAGTCAAGATCAAAAGAAATTTTCGGCTTTATTAACTAAATATCTGGGGGAAAATCAACAGTTACTAGTCCAAAAAACGGAAATGGGCGGTACTCAAGCTTATGTCGGCTCCGTCACTTTGGAATGGTTTGCATCTCAAGTTCATTTTGCATCATTGTTGCCATTATTGCGAAGTAAGTATAATCCCGATACTGATAATATCGAAATTGACGCAGAAAGTATAGATGATATTCAGCAACGCCCCTTAGATTGGTCGCGACAAGCACCTTTGGTTCAGTATTTAGCAGCGAGAAAAAATCATAAATTTCCTCCAGTATTAGCTGTAATTAGTCAGCCTTGGGTAAATGATTCGTCTTCTTCTGAATGGGATAGTAAAGGACGAGCTAAAAAATCGACTACGGAATTTACTAGTTTAGATGAAAATGGTCAATTTGGCTTGCTCGATATTTCACAAGAAAATGTAACTATTTATGCATTAGATGGGCAGCATCGATTGATGGCGGTACAAGGTTTGATGGAGATACTCAAAACTGGTAAATTACCCCGCTATAAGAAGGATAAAGCTGTTGCTAATAGTTTTATTACCATTGATGATTTAAGTGAAAAATACCGAGTTGAAGCTGAATATTTACAACAATTACCCCAAGAAAAAATCGGTATAGAATTTATTTGTGCAGTAGCTACTGGAGAAACTCGTGAAGAAGCAAGACGTAGGGTAAGGTCGATTTTTGTCCACGTCAACTTGATGGCTGTACCCTTGAGTAAAGGACAGTTAGCACAGTTAAATGAAGACGATGGTTTTTCGATTGTGGCTCGCAAGATAGCAGTTAGCCATCCACTTTTAGCACAGCGTAAAAATCGGAAACCTCGTGTTAATTGGAATAGTGCCACAGTTGCAGCTAAGTCCACAGTTTTGACAACTTTGCAAGCTTTAAAAGAAATGTCAGAACGTTATTTAGAACATAAATATCCTCATTGGAAACCCTTAGATAAAGGTTTAATTCCCATGCGCCCGGAAGAGGAAGAAATAGAATCAGCTACCCAAGATTTTCAGGAATTATTTGATAATTTAGCAACTTTAGCAAGTTATAAAGTGTTGGATTACGAAGATACTCCGATGTTTAGAAGGTTTAGTTTTGAAAAAGATGGGGGAGAAGGTAATATTTTATTTCGTCCCGTTGGACAAATGGCATTAGCGAAGGCTTTAGGTATCTTAATATTCCAAAAAGGTTTCTCCAGCGAAGAAATATTTAGCAAGTTGAAACAATTTGATCGCGAAGGTGGTTTTAGTGGAATGGAATTTCCTAAATCTGTTTGGTATGGCGTTTTATATGATGCAAATCGTAAACGGGTATTGGTTGCAGGGAAAGAATTAGCAACGCGGTTACTTGTTTATATTTTGGGTGGGATTGAAGATAAAATGGAGCGTGCGGAATTAAGGAAAGATTTAGCAAAAGCGAGAACTTTTGAAGAGCAAACTGTGGATTTTAAAGGTAAGTTTGTAGAGCCGAAAAAGGTGGGGTTGCCGAGTGTTTTGTGAGATTTGTTTAGAATATTATATTCAAACCGGCGGTTGAAACCGCAAGCCATTTACCTTTACTCATTGTATCTGAGCCAATGGAGATGATCTTTAGGTTTGATAATTTCACACTCCAAAGGTTTCACAGGTACGTCTGAAACCCATTGAAAACGCTCAACTTGTCTAAAGGTATCTGAAGGTAAGCGATAAAGGTATCCTTGTGTTGTAAGATCGAGCTTACCTGTTTCAATTACCACTTCCAGTGAATCTGCTGTGCGAAATATTGACCAACTACGTTCACCTTTTTCGTCAAGAAATATGTTAAGAGCAAACATAATCGCATAATTACGCTCATCGGATGCATAAACTGAATAAAGTCGGTCGTTCTCTCGATTTCCTAAACCCGTAGCTTGATTGGGTTCGATTACATCTAATTTGTGCGGGCTGCCGTGATATAGAAAAGGTGGCTTAGATGGCTCTTCAATGAACTCTAATAACTCAATATACATGACTAGATATTGGCTAGTGAAACAATTTTCAAGGTTTAAAGAGGAAGTAATTGTGGAATTGATTGCTGTTGATGCTGATATAAATTTAAAAGTGCTTGAGCGTCTGGTGATCGCTGAATTTCATCAACCATAAATTGAATCATAGGCTTGTCGATCAAGCATTGAAGCGCACCCGCTTCATCGTAAAAACGCTCGCTGGGAATAGCTTCAGCAATAGATAACTGAGTACATTTACGATCGAATTTGCAACGACGACAAGTTTCGGCTCTTTGCATACGAACTTTAGTCGCATTGGTATGAGCTTGAGAAACTAAAATCTCACTTAGAGGCTGGTGAAAAAGATTGCCCATTAAACCAATAGGCACATAGGCATCGCCATGAGGATATACATCACCATTAGTATTAACTATCAGCGCCCATTCAAAATCAAAAGGATCGTAAATTCCTATTTCACAATCTATAAGGTACCTAACTGCTGCCTGAAAATAATCGTCTAATGGAAAAACTTCAATTGGTGAGGAACAATTAAATCTTGCCTTAGCAACCTTTTGTAATGCCTCAACAGTTTGATGGTGACTTAATAGCAGATGCTTCATGCGTTCTGGAGGTGTTTCATGATTACTATGAATTGGCAAAATACGATACCTAATACCCAGTTCCTGATAAAACTCAAATGTCTTTACTGCTTTATCTACATTCAAAGCATGGAGAACAGAAATAGCACCAAATTTTACATCACTGTCTAACAGATGTTGTAGATTGTCTAAAACTTTGTCTTGGGAAACTCTACCAACAATATCAACTCTTTGGTCTCCAAAAACATCTAGAGAAATACCCAAGTGAATATCTAATTCTTCCAATAGTTCTAATGTTTTCTTTGACAGCTTAAACAAATTACTTTGTACAGATATATCGTAGTTAATGCCATTATTTTTCAAATATTTTGCTGCAAGGCTACAAACTTTTCGCAAATATTCATGGGGAAGAAGTAGGGCTTCACCACCATGAAATACAAGATGGATTGGAAAAGATTTATCGCGGCTACTTGCGTAACTATATAAGCTTTTAAAAAAATACTCAATGCCATCTAATGGCATCCGTTCTTTATTTGATAGTTCATCATATTCATAGCAATATGTACATCTTAAATTACACATTTTGCTTAATTTCATCACAATATGCATAAAAAATATTCCTCTACTTAAAAAAATTGGCAATTATTAGCTCATAGAAAAGACCAAATTTATGCTAGATGGACACTAAGTATTGTCCATCTAGCCTATCTAGGCTGCGACTTTATGATTCTATGATTCGACTTAAAGTCTCTTGGACATTTTGTTTTGTCACTTGTTGAAGATTCCCTATAGAATCATCTTGTTTATCCGCTTGTTTCCAGCGATCGATTATATCTCGCCATTTTGTTGCTTGGAGAGTAGAATTTTCATTTTGTCCTAAATTTAAATGCGAGTTTCCAACATTAGTAATTTGACCATCTTTGACTTTGAAAATGGAGCCATCAGAAAGCTTATAGTAACCATTAGGAGCTGCCGTTTTTTCTCCTACTTGATTTATTAAAAAAGCTGTTTTATCTTGAATAATTAGGGAATTAGCATCCAGTTTCTGGTTCAACATCTGATCCGCAATAGCTATATGGTGGGTTCCGACATCCTTAGCTTGGGCTGCGGGTATTAAGAATTGATCCAAATTACTAGCTAATTGGTTCGCTAAACCACTGTTACTAGCAAATGAAACAAAACTAGTTAATACAAGTAAACCACTTGCGACTTTCTTGAAATTATTTTGGTTCGCAGAATTTTTATCTGACATAATACAAATCTTCTCCAAAAATTAGAAGTTGATATGGCATCAATACACCAATTGACAATGTTACAAAGTGCAACAGTTGAATCTTTAAGTGTTTATTAGATGCTTGTTGAACTAATCCTATACAATGTATAAAAAAAGCGATATTACCCTTGAGGGTAATATTAGCTTGATCTTAAATAGCAAAAACCGGCAGAATATTTCTGTCGGTTTTTAGCAAGTGTAATACAGCGTATTAAAAATGTATTTTATGAAAGAAACCGACTTAAATCAAATTCCTCTTCCTGTTTATCTTCCTTAAACCTTTCCCCACTCAGTATCAACAAAAGCCTTTCCGAATAATCTACCGCACCTCGTAATTCAGTTTGCAATATTTCCAAACCACCATTCGCAAATTCTTCAAAAATATTATTGCGCTCAGTTTGAGAATCTTCCTCACTTACTGACAGTACTTTTATATCCTTAGTTACAGTAATCCCGATCAATTTAATTACCCAGTCATATCCCATCGAAGCAAAAGTTTCAACTTTAATTGGGGAAGGTTCTCTTTTTGAAATCTCTCCCAAAGGCACGCGGCGATTATGCTTTTTACCCAAAGTAGCCGCAAAAACTACCACGTCAGCAAAAGTTTCAAAAGGTCCCGTTGCACCATTCCAAGATGTTAAACTCTGTACAAATTCCGCTTTATCTTTTGCAACCCTGATTCTACCAGTTTCAGCCATTTTCAGTTATCAGTGAACAGTGAACAGTTATCAATTATTTAGTTTTGAACATAAGCCTCTGTAAATAAAACACAATATTTTCTATTTACCAACTCTCTTTTACTCTTCCTCAGCGCCCTCTGTGTCTCTGCGGTTTTTTAAAATCAGAATATTGCTGCGTTACTACAATTTTTCAAAAGAAATAGTTAGGATTAAGAAATTGAAAATTGGAAGTTATAAATTATTTCTCTCCATCTCTCCTCACTCCCTCTCAACCTCAACAATTTCACTATATTCAAACTCATTCGGACTTTGTTTCACTAAAGAATATCTTCCCCCACTCAATTCAATAAAATCTTGCTCGCAATCAATTTTGGAAGAATAATAAGTCAATACATATTCTTTGCCAACTCGATATGACATTTCGTCTTCAACTTCACCTCTCCATTGAGTTTTTGTCACTAAAACTATTAATTGATTTGCTAATTTAGGAATAATTTGAGCTATGTGTTTTCGGTAAATTACATCTAAACTACCGAAAGGTGAATCCATGACAATGGGGAATGTGCTGCTATCTGTTACCATCAGCATTTTATTTTGACTCCAATCCCGCACTCGATCGATAATACTACTGATAAATGATAAGCTGAGTATTTGATTTTCTCCGGTAGATGCTGCAACTGGCATTTCTAAACCAGAAGTTTTTTCTATCAGCGTTAATTCGTATTTTTCGCTGATTGTCGGAATATAAGGTGTAAAGGAAATTTCGCTAAAGATTTCTTGGACTCGTTTTTCTAATTGCAAGCGAAATTGCTGTTCTTGCAGAAGTTTCACTTGGGTTAATCTATCAATAGCGTCTTGAGTTGCGCTGATGCGACGCTGTGCTAAAATTTGCTTTTCTTCATTTAATTTATGTTTGGCAATTTGTTTGTTTAAACTTTCTAATTCTGATTTTAAATTAATTATTTTCTGCTGATTCGCTCCTTGTTCTAAGGTGAGTTCGGTAATTTTTTCTTCGATTTGATCTAAACGCTTTTGTAAACTGCGGATTTCTTCACTAGGGTCTTTTCTTAATCTTTCTTCTATATTATCTAATTCTATTTCAATTTCAGCAATCACTTGTCTTAAATTATTAATTCTAGCTTGTTCTTGATCAATCTCTTCCCAAAATACTGCTGCTTGTTTGTCGATTTCATCAACTTGAGCGCTCATCCTAATTGCTGTTTCTTCAACTTCGGAGGAAGCTGCTTTATCTAACCAGGTTTCGACATTTATACGAGTGCGATCGCCATTATTTAAATTTGTGCCGCAAATACAATTATGTGAATCTAATAAGTCTTGAATAAATTCTCGTGAAATCCCTTTGGTTAATTTTCCCTTTTGTTTCAAATTATCAATAATTTCTCGAAATTGTACCGTTGTTTCTGGTAAAAATACTGTATAACCCCGTGTAGAAATTGCTTTTTTTAAGGTTTCTCTAGTATGTCGCAAATTATCTTGATTTAACGTTTTCTGTTTCTCTAATTCCTGTCGTCTTTCCTGTAATTCTTTCGCTGCACTCAATTCGCGCAAACGCTTATTAGTTTCTCTTTTAAAGGTATTTTGATATTCTAATTCTTGAATAATTTCTAGGTTCCGTTTGTTAATTGTTTGATTTTCAATTTCAATTTTATTTTGCTCTTTTAACAGCTTTTTAATTTCTGAGTCACCAATTATCTTCAATTCGTTTTCTAAACTCTTTTTCGCTTCTTGTAAATGTCGAATTGAACGATTGATTACTTCAACTCCTAAAAATATTTTAGTCGCTTCTGCAATTTCTGCTTTCTTATCTGAACGCACTATTTCTTCAATTCTTTCACCATCGAAGAAGAAATATTGATGTAAACTAGCAGGTAAAATTTGTCCGATAATCTCTTCTGGTTGTTGCGGTGGCAAATACCACTTTCCATCATCTCCCGCTACCTGCATATATAATTCTGTTTTACCAACATCATAATCTTGTTGATTTTTGTAAACCCGACATTGACGTTTGACTCGATAGCGTTTACCATCATGTTCCCACGCTAACTCTACCCAACATTCTACGCTCTGCCCAATTTTTGCTTCGGCGATCGCCCTTTTATTTACAAGTTGCTCAACGGAAGCAAAGGCTGCACTGAATTTTTCGTATAATACCCAGGTAAATGCATTCAATAAACTGGTTTTACCTGCTCCATTATTACCGTAAATAATAGTAGTATTATTTGAGTTTGACCCCGCAAGAGTCATTTCACAGGTTTTTCCGTAAAATGAACGAAAGTTACAAAGCTTTATGGAAGTCAGTTTCATTTTACAGCTTCTTTCACAATTGCTAAAATATCTTCGTTAATATGACCGAAACTTTTTTTATCAAGTCTGCTTTTTTCTAAATTCCATACTCGCTCGATGATTTGGCGAACTTCCGCTGAAGCAGACTTTATTGGCTCTTGTACTTGATCTATATTATGCTGTTTTTCCACTACGATTTTTATATAGTCAATATCGCTATATTTTACCCGTCTTCACTATCCTCTGTTATCCGTAAACTCACTGTTACTATATTTGCTTGATATTATCCCTATAACCTTGATAATTAATTGTTTTTTATTCGGTTCTGTATGATTTACAACAATTAATCTCAAGTTCAAACAGCAATAAGAAGAATCCCTGTTGCTGTCTTCCCTAGCAAAATACCAATTTTATGCAAATCCGATTAATTTGAAAATATCTCTCGAACGGCTTGCCCATCCCACAACTGCTTAAAACCCCGTCCTTAAGGACGGGGTTTATTTCTCGAAAAAATTTTTTTTTGGGGGACTTTTTTTGATATTATTATTTTATCTAAATTTATTTTCTTATAATGGAAATCTTTGCAAAAATAAAAAAAATTAAAATATTACCATTATAAAAATTTAACTCTTGCTCTAATTAATCATCCCACGTAATAAACAAAAAAAATTTTCGCGACAAATAAATTTACAAAAATTTACAAAAGATAAAGGCTTGTGATTGAGCTTCAAGGAAATAGGGAATAAGGAGAATATAACTGCTTTATTCTGGGACTTTTTTCCATAAAAAGGAGGGAACTAAGCCCTCCAAGAATTAAGCGAATAGTTGCAAAGCGAAAGAAATCAAAGATAAAAACGTCATAAAACCAACCGCATCTAAAGTAGTAGTCATCAAAGGACCACTAATCAAAGCCGGATCGAGATTTAAACGCTTTAATCCCATTGGTAGTAAAGTTCCTAAAGTAACAGCAATCAATACATTCGCAGCCATCACCGTGCCAGCAACAAGGGATACCCAACGCTCATTAGGAGGAGACCACATCATAGATAAAGTTGCTAAAGCCAAACCCAAGCCAACAGCGGTTCCTAGCCCTGCGGTTAACTCTTTACGCAACAGAGTCATAGTATCTTTCGGAGTTACTTCTCCTAAGCCCAATCCCCGTACAGTCACGGATAAAACCTGGAATGCAACATTACCGCTACTGTTAGCCAAAATCGGCATGATAATCGCTAAAACTGGCACAACTTTAATCACTTCCTGAAAAGGTGCGATGGCGCTAGCAGCAGCAATATATAAACCGATATTTCCCAACAGCCAAGGTAAACGTTTGCGGAGAGTGACTCGAGGAGAACATAAAGCAGGTTCATCACCACCAGTAACCCCTGCAAGTTTTTGAATCTCTTCTGTAGCTTCTTCATCAAGAATATCTACGACATCATCAATAGTAACAATACCTACTAGGCGTTCTTCGCGGTCAACTACGGGTAAAGCGATTAAATCGTATCGCTTCATGATTTTGGCAACTTCTCGCCCTGGTGTATCAGTACTAGCTCGAATCACCTTCGCAGCTGCAATATCCCGTAATAAAGCATCGGGATAGGAAAACAGCAATTGTCGCAAAGACACAACGCTAACTAACTTGCGGTTATCATCGGTGACGTAAGCGTAATAAATGGTTTCTTTGTCTTCGTCTTGAGAGCGAATTTTATTGAGAACTTCTCTGACAGTCAATCCTTCCTGCAACCGCACATATTCTGTAGTCATTACCCTTCCAGCAGTACCTTCAGGATAACCAAGAATCGTTGCAGTAACTTGTCTTTGTTGGGGACTTAACGAGTGTAGTAAACGCTTGACAACCGAAGCCGGTAGTTCATCAAATAATTCTGCACGTTCGTCAGGGCTCATCGCTTCCAAAATTTGCGCTACCTGTACGTCATGAAGAGAATTGATCAATTGCTCCTGTACATCAGGAGGTAGATATTCAAAAACGTCAATAGCTCGATTTTTATTCAGTAAACGAAAGGCGATCGCCCGCTGTTTTCTCGATAAATTAGCAATATATTCCCCGACATCAACGGGTGGTAAATGGTTCAAGTCCCATTTAAGTTCATTTAAATCTGTAACGCCAAAATCAGCAATGTTGATTGCACAATTGCGAACATCTTGAATAAGCATAATTCCTCCTATTGTCTCCCCCGCGCTGAGAGACAAACTCTACAGCTCAGAGGAGGGTGCTACTACCGTCTTCCGGACTTTTGTCCATACATTTTTAAAAAATCAACATCGATTACCCATCAAGGCATCGCTAAGTCATAATACTAACCCGGAACTGTGTAATCCGGCAGATGCTGAGCTTCAGTATTACTTTGTGTGATATTTCACACTAATTAATAGCTCTATGCCCCGATTTTCATTCCAATAGAGTAGATTTTACTACTATTACTATCAATGTCAAGGTAATATCACGATTTATTTTTTTACCTTAGCAGTAAAATTATTAACATTGTAGCAAGTGTTTATTGTTTGACAAAAAATATTTTTATATGTGATAGTACTTAAATTTAAAAGGTTATTTTTTTAATTAACAAGGAAAACAGATAACATTGATTGCAAATCGGGTAAGCTTCAAAATACCAGACTCAACTAAAATCAAAATGATCAAATTCCCAAAAACCCATTGAGACTTACGGGAGCAGCATCCCAGGTAAAAATTTACTGTAACTTAACAATAGACACTGATTACAAAGGTCTATATATGATATAGACTATATTGTCAATAACCTGAAGATAACAGATGAAGAGATATGGAAAAATAATTGGTAATTACCAATTGTGGTGACTATTTGATTACAGCAATCTGCTTGATAGTAATAGACTTTTGATCGAAAATATTGAGAATATTCGGTAATTTTTATTATTATATAAAAATAAAAATGAACAAGTAATTAAGTTTTAGCAGTTTTAATTAAAGCTTTGATAACTCGCCGAGCAAGCAAGCGGACACTCTAGTTAATTAACTGAATTACCAATTATATAGGACTTACGCAAAACCCAACAGAAGTAGTGGTAATTCATGAATTACCACTACCCAAGAATCACTTTTTCAGTCATATATTGCGTAAGTCCTATTATATTGACAATCATTGACTGCGAAGATAAGCTGATTATTTAATTAGTACTTGTGTATTTGCAATCAATAATCATAAATAATTAACCAGCTAATGAAAGTCACTCATATTGCTAGTAAAGATTACAAAAGTTAAGCTGTTGTTGCTTCTATAATTCAGTTTACGCTCATAGGATAAAACCTCGGCAAGAGTCATCGAATTAGATTATGTTTAGAACTCTACAGTTGCTTCCTCGTCTAGAATACTATTATCAGCAAATCAAAACGATTATTCTTTCGCGTCAAAACCCGATTACAGGTTTGCTACCGGCTTCCACAGCAATAACGGCTCACGGAGACTACACAGACGCTTGGGTGCGTGATAACGTTTACAGTATTTTAGCGGTTTGGGGATTAGCGTTAGCTTATCGCAAAGTTGATGAAGATAAAGGACGCACTTACGAATTAGAACACAGTGCGATCAAGTTAATGCGGGGATTGTTATTCTCGATGATGCGACAAGCTCATAAAGTAGAACAATTTAAGCATACTCAATCACATGCTGATGCTTTACACGCTAAATACAATACTGCAACTGGGGATATTGTTGTCGGTGATGATGAATGGGGACATTTGCAGCTTGATGCAACATCAATATATTTACTGATGTTGGCACAAATGACTGCTTCGGGGGTGCAATTAGTTTACACTCTTGATGAAGTGGATTTCGTCCAAAATTTAGTTTACTATATCGGACGAGCTTATCGTACCCCAGATTATGGAATTTGGGAACGAGGCAATAAAATAAATCATGGGAATGCAGAATTAAATGCTAGTTCCGTTGGTATGGCAAAAGCTGCGCTACAAGCAATTAACGGACTGGATTTATTTGGAGTACATGGAAGTAGAGCATCGGTAATTCACGTCTTACCAGATGAAATTGCCCGCGCTCGCATTACGTTAGAATATTTATTGCCAAGAGAATCGGCTTCTAAAGAAATTGATGCAGCACTTTTGAGCGTAATTAGTTTTCCGGCTTTTGCAGTGGAAGATGAAAGTTTACGTCAACGTACTTTAGAAGAGATAATTAATAAATTAGAAGGTAACTACGGTTGTAAGCGATTTTTACGCGACGGACATCAAACAGTTTTAGAAGATAGTCAACGCTTGCATTACGAACCCAGCGAACTTAAGCAATTTGAGCATATAGAATGTGAATGGCCTTTATTTTTCACTTATTTACTCTTAGATGGGTTATTTCGGGGAGAGCAAGAAAAAATTAAGCATTATCAGCAGAGTTTAGAATTTACTTTAGTTGAACGCGATAATTTGCGTTTGCTACCGGAAGTTTATTACGTACCCGAAAAAAATATCGAAGCCGAGAAACAAGCACCCGGAACTCAAAAACGTTTACCTAATGAAAATGTTCCTTTAGTATGGGCGCAAAGTTTATATTTTTTGGGACAAATGTTGAGTGAAAAATTGCTATTTGTGGGAGATATTGATCCATTAGGCAGATATTTATCTGTAGGAAGAGAGCGACAACCGATAGTACAAATTGCTTTGTTAGCAGAGGATGAAGATTTACAGGCTAAATTAGCAATTCGGGGGATTCAAACAGAAACTTTATTACAAATAAAACCAATTCAAGTGCGTCAAGCTGGCGATTTAATCGCAATTTATCAAGGAATTGGCTGTAATGAAAAACTGGGTTTAACCGGAAGACCAGCAAGACTTCCGAGAAGTTTAACTACTTCGAGAATTTTTCGTATTGATCATGAAACTGTTGTATTTTTACCTTCTTTTTTAGATTCAGAGCAGTTTTACTTAACCTTAGATTATCACTTTCTCGTCGCTCAACTTAAAAGTGAACTCGCTTACATTGAAAAATATTGGAGCGATAATGGTCGTCCGACTTTAACTTTAATGTTAACCCGCACCATGTTAGAAACAGGTAGCGAAGCATTATTATCATTAATGGAAGAACTTCAAGAAGGTGTTTGTAACGGTGTACGGGTAAAATTGGGCAGACTAAATCAGTTAATGCTCACCGCTAACATTCAAAGAATTGATTTACAACAAAATTTTGAATTTCAACAATCACCAGTTACAAACATTGCTCCTCGTAGCTCCTATTTACTTTATAATCCCAACAATAACTGGTTATTAGAACATACTCAAGAATTTCAAATGGAATGCGAAACCAATCTGAAATTATTGCTTGATTCCTTACGTTCTTCCGATAATCTTTACGAACAAATTGAATTATTACAGGCATTAACTCGCTTACAAGGACTTGATTTTGATACCGGCTTTGGTGAAATTAATCATACTGTAAAAGTATCGGATTTACTTGATGAAGTTTACTATAAAGCAGGGGAAATTGGACTTTGGGCTGTCGTGCGTCGCGCTGCGGGATTGCTGCAAATGGCAGATATGCGCTTGTCAGATATAGTCACCAGCCTTTTAGCACGAGGGAAACAAATTGCAGTCGGCAAAGCCTACAGTGAAGCATCCTTAATCATCGTACCCCTTTCCCACAAAGAAATAGTCGAAAAAATCAAAAACTTCTGTCGTGAAGATGTTAGAGATGGTGTTTTAACTCAAGAAATACTGATTTATCTACGTACCTTAATTAATTCCGAACCAGAATTATTTCAAGGATTACTTACTATTAGAACAGGATATCTCATCTTATTTATTACCAGCAAACTTGCTAGAAAATTAGATATTACTCAAGATGAAGCCTACGAACACTTGATGCAATTATCACCTTTTCAAGTAAAAACACAATTAAAAGATTGTTTGTTAGAATATTCCGGCATGAATCAGTTATTACGTCAGCAAGAATCACTTCATATCAAACAGAAAGAAAACGAAATAGATTGGCTATTGCAACCAGTTAATATAGACACAATAGAAGTACCAACAGGAGGATGGCGAAGATATCGACAAGCAGAAGGAGCAATCAACCGCGTACCCGAAGATTTCTTTGCACGAGTTTGGCAATTAATGCATCATTGTAAAGGCTTAATCATCGGTGATAAATTAGAACGTCGTAACCGCTTGGATAGTCAATTACTGATATCAGAAATGACTGCCGGAGAAAAGAATTTTGCCTTAAGAGTCGAACATTTGTTAAACAAAATCGAAGCTCCAGAATACCGTCAAGTAAACGTTGAAGCCCTAATGGAACTAGCGGCGATCGCCAAAAATAATCCCGATTTAGAAATACGTGAATATATTGTTTTAGATGTATTAATTGGTCACGCTGTGCGACTGAACTGGTTAAATAATCAACCCGAAAGAAGCCATAAATACGACGAAGACAAAGCCGCAGCTTGGCGATATTTTTACAATACATCTCCTCAAGAATGTGCGAGTAACATTGTCAAAGCATTAAGATTCTTGACAGAATTTGGTGATGAATTTGTAGTTAGTGATATTGAAGTGGAAGTATAATTAACAAATAAAAATGAAATTTTTGTAGGGTGTGTTAGACGCTTGAATATTTATTGTATTAACGATAATTTGAAATGCGTCTAACGCACCATCGGCTTATAAGTAAATTACAGATAATTTTTTCTCAATGAAACTAGATTTGACAAGCCTAATTTAACTAATGCAAATCTTTTAAATGTCAATTTATCTAATTACAAAATAAAAAGCTCTAGTTCTATTCTTTGCAACACTATAATGCCAGATGGCAGCATAAGAAATCCATAAGATTTAGATATTTAAAACAATTCATCCATTTTCTTCCCCAAAATATTAAAATAATTATCTCGACTCCTGCATCTACCTTTCCATGACAAAATCCGCCGATATCAGCAGCAAAAGAATAATTAGCCTCGCACCAGAAAACTGGGTAAAGTGGGTAACTCAAATTCCCGACATCACAGCAACAGAAATTCTCGACTCGGAATTTCAATGGATAAGCCGAGAATCCGACGTACTTATCCGCGCTCAAAGTCCCCAATTTGGTGAATTTCTGGTTTTAAACGAGTTACAATTACGCTATAAAGCTGAAATGCCCAGACGAATGCGGGCTTACATAGCATTAGCAGAAGAGAAATATAATCTTCCGATTTATCCAGTATTAATAAATATTCTCAAAGTTAGTGAAACCGAAATCCCTGCTCGTTACGAGTCGGAATTTGCAGGAATAATAGCCCGTCAAGATTATCGCGTAATTAACTTGTGGGAAGTCGATGTTGAAACAGCATTTCAACAAAACTTATCTTCTCTACTCCCCTTTGTACCAATTCTTAAAGATGGTGCAGAAGAATCAATCATACAGCAAGCCTTACAAAAGCTTCGTGCAGATGAAGACTTAAATCAATTAGAAACCGTTTTAGCGTTTTTTGCTACCTTCGTAATAGATAGCGCATTAGTTAAACAAATCATGAGGTGGGATATGGCTATATTAAGTGAATCTCCTTGGTATCAACAGATTTTGAGAGAAGGGGAAGCACGAGGAAGACGAGAAGGAATAATATCTGGAATTGAACTTGATTTAGAAATCAAATTCGGTAACGAAGGATTGCAGTTAATGCCACAAATCTCTCAAATTACCGATTTAGAAAAACTCAAAGTAATTCAAAGAGGTGTTAAAACTGTAAATTCTTTAGAAGAATTGCGGGGATTAATTTCTTTTTAATACAAAATAACGGATTTTAAAAAACCGCAGAGACGCAGAGAGCGCGGAGGAAAGAAATTTAGAGAGAAAAGAAAGTAATATCTTTACTCTGCGTACCTTTGCGTTTAAAAAACTCACGCCAAAATCGGACGAGTATCGCGCAGTAAACGTACTACTCCCACAAACACCGTAAAGAATTCTAAACGTCCTAAAAACATTCCCAAAATTTCTGCCCATAATAAACCAGGTGCAGCATCGGCAGCCGTTACCCCCACGGATAAACCTACGGTTCCCATTGCGCTGGCATATTCAAACAAACTTTCTTGCAGCGAATAACCGTAAGCAGCGATAATCCCGCTTCCAATACCAAATACCATCAAGTAAAGAAATACAAATATACTAATTTGTTTAATTTGGTCGTTTTGCAGAAATTGACGTTGATCGCCTTGCCAAATATGGGCTTCATTTACTGCCGCTGCTGGCATTAACATCCGCCGTACTTCCCAAATTAAAGCGCGGTAAAGAATATATACGCGCATTTGTTTAATACCGCCTGCTGTGGAACCGCTTCCCCCACCGATCAACATTAACAGTATTAATATCAACCATCCTAAACCATTCCAGTCAGTATATCCCACAGTTGAAAAGCCGGTTGTGGAAAGAGCGGTAATGGTTTCAAATATAGATACTCGAAAAGATTTCCCTAAGTTGGGATAAAGTGGCAAAACTACACCAAACAGCAAAACGATGCTACACAATACGTATAGGAAAAATTGTAGCCGGATTTGTCCGTTACGCATCACCGATTTAAACTTACCCGTCAGCAACATATAGCTAGTAACAAAATTCAACGCCCCTAGAATCATCAATACATTTGTTACCACTTCCACGGCAGTATTATCCCAGTAACCGATAGATTCGGGACGAGTGGAAAACCCACCTGTAGAGATAGCAGCAAAGGAATGGTTGACTGCATCAAACCAACTCATCCCCGCTAAATTCAGCGCGATGGTTCCTGCGACTATATATCCTAAATAAATGCCCAAAACCAGCTTTGCCGATCGCCGCACGTTAGGAACCAACTGTTCGGTACGTCCTTCCGCACTCGCTAAACCAGAACCACTAGGTCCTGCGATCGCGCTCAATGTAATAATCGCCAATCCGGCGCCACCAAACAGTTCGATGATGCTGCGGTAAAGTAATATTAGCCGGGAAGCTTTAGTTACATCTACCACGGACAACCCTGTAGTTGTCCAACCACTGGTAGATTCAAACATTGCTTGGGTAAAGTTCAAATTCTGCACCGTCATTAACGGTACCGTACCCACAATAATTGCTACTAACCACGACAAAACAACAATTACCGCACCTTCTTGTAATGTCAAACTGGTAGCTTTTTTCGGAGCTAAAGAACGCCATAAGATAAAGCCTATAGCGCAAAGTATTATACCGGGTACGAGAAAACCCCAACCCAATGAAAGCTCTTCGGGGTAAAAAATTAATGCGATCAGGGGTGAAAGAATACCGAGTCCGGAAATCAGACAAACTAAACCCGTATAACCGAAGATAGCGCGATAACGTTGGCGTAAAAAGCTTTTGTAACGACTCACTTAAACTTTCTCCCCCATAATTACACGTTGAGCCTTAGCAGAGTAATCCGACTGGCTAATTAAAATTAGGCGATCGCCACTCCGCAAACGGCTGTATTCCTTAACTTGCAAGACACTTCCACCGCGAATAATACAGGCAATAGCAGCTCCATTTAGATTCAGTTGTTCGGGAGTTTTCTCTACAGCAGGACTGTCATCTTGCAGCGTCATTTCTGTTAAAGTAACTTCCGTATCTGCTACGGGAAGTAAATTCTTAATATCTTGAATATCCGCTTGCTGTTCAATTAAAGAACCGAGAACTTCTGTTGCTGAAAATGCTTGAGTCACACCCAATTTTTGGAAAACCTCACGGTTGTCGGGGTCATTAACTAAGGCTATAGTCCGAGGTACCCCATAACGGTCTTGAGCAATTTGACAAGCAACAAGATTATCTTGATCAAAAGCCGTCAAAGCCAACAAAACATCAGCACTATAGGCACCAGCTTCTTGAAGTATAGTTGGGTTACTCCCGTCACCTTTAATAACCGTTGCTTTCAGCTTACGAGACAATCTTAAAGCTTGGGTTTCATCGGGAGTAATAATAGTTAGTTCATAGCCCTTACTAGCAAACTGCCTGCCTAAAAAATAAGCTAATTTATCACTGCCAATTAGAATGATTTTCATGAATTATTATTAAAGGTCAAAGGTCAAAGGTCAAAGATCAAAGGTCAAAGTTGAGAGGTAAATATTGAAATTACTAAAAACTATCTACTAACAACTAACAACTATCTACTAACAACTATCTACTAACAACTAACCAATTGTTTTTACAAAAGCTTCCGCAGAAAGTTGCGTCGGACTAATGGTTTCAATGCCAAAGTCGCGGTAAATTGCTTCGCGATTTGGGTCGAATACACGAGCTAATACCGTCGGAATCTCAAACAATTTTTTAGCAATTTGCGCCACCATAATATTGATGTTGTCAGAGTCGGTAACGGCTAGCAAGCAATCGGCTTTACCGGCTTTCGCAGTTCGTAATACTGCTAATTCGGTTGCATCCCCAACAATTTTAAAACCGCTAAATTCACCTCCCAAACTCTCAAAAGCAGATTCGTTAAGGTCGATAACTACAACAGAATTACCTTGATCGCTTAATTGAGTCCCCAAAATTGAACCCAAACGTCCGCAACCTACTACTACAATATATTGAGATTTTGCCATAACATTCCTATTTCTTATTCTCCATGACCTACATCTTCAAACGATTATATTTTGGCGAACTTGTAGCTCGTTCCAAATTTTTCTGTGCTGGTCTGTAAGCTGGATCTAAATCTATAGCGACGCGATAATTTTTTAGTGCTTGGAGATTATCGCCAGTTACTTCCAAAAGTTCTCCCAACATATTGAATATTTCGGCATTATTAGGATTTGCACCAATTGCTTGTTTAACTAACGTTATCGCTTCATCAAATTGTCGTTTACTGATGCGATGTTTTGCCGCTGACATTAATGAATCGTAGTCTGTTGGTAAATCTGAAATGTCTTCTCTACCTAATACTCTCGCTACGAATTCACGAATTTCTTTAGGGGTAAAAGGCTTTTGAATAAAGTCTACCGCTCCTAATTTCATTGCTTCTACGGCATTTTCAACGTTACCGTGAGCCGATATCATAATTACGTGTAAATCGGGTAGACGTTCTTTTGCTGTTTCCAATACTTCTAAGCCGTTCATGCCCGGCATTTGCAAGTCCAGTAACATTAACTGAGGGTCATATTCCTCAAGTTGAGCCAGTGCTTCTCCTCCGTCGATCGCAGTTTTAACGGTATAACCTTGCGGTTCCAAACATTGCGCTACCGTTAATCGAATATTTTTTTCATCATCTACAACTAAAATGCGTGCTTCAGACATGAGTTAATTCTCCTTGTTGATTAGAATTTACAATAATGGGCAGTGTAAAAGTAAACGTGCTACCCTGATCCACTGTGGAATCTACCCAGATAATACCGCCGTGAGCTTTGATCATTTCTTTGCAAATAGCCAAGCCTAAGCCGCTACCACCGATATCCCGCTCTGTTTTGACCTGTACAAACTTGTCAAAAATTTTGCTTTGATATGCGGGGTCGATTCCTTGTCCATCATCGGTGACAGAAAAATAAATCCAGTTACCGTGTTGTTTGGCTGCAATTTCAATTTGCGATTTTGCATAGCGTAAAGCGTTTGCTACCAAATTTGTTAGCACCCAAGTAATTTTGTTAGGATCGGCATTTACTTGCGGTAATTTTTCTGCTACTTTTTTATTTAATTGAATATTTTTTTCCTGGGTTTGTATCTGAAATAGCGATATTACTTTATCAATAATCAGATTAGCTTCAATCGGTGCCTTTTCCAGATCAATTCGACCAGATTCTATCTTAGAAAGGTCGAGTAAATCGTTAACTAAACTCCGCAAACGCTGTACATCTTCGGAAGCTGCTTGTAATAATTCCTGCTCTCTTTCTGATAATTTTTCCTGTGCGGTTTCTATAAGTAAATCAATACTCATCGCCATTCCCGTTAAAGGAGTCCGCAACTCGTGAGAAGCAGTCATCACAAAATCGCTTTTAAGCTGGTCGATTTGCTTAAATTTCGTCACATCTTGCAACAGCAACACTACACCCAATCGTTTACCATCTTCAGTTTTTACGGGAGTAGTAAAGTAGCGATAATAATACTGAATACCGTTTTTTTCTAAACCTAAAACCGATTCGTCTGGATTTAATTGAGAAGACTCTCCAGATTCCGCTGTAGCTTGAATTCGATTGTACAAATCACGGTTTTCAACAACTTCTAAATAATGTCTTCCTTCTGCTAAGTTAGGTTTAGCATTAAATAATCTTGCCGCTGTGGGATTAATATCAATAATATTACAGTGGTCATCTACTACTATAATTCCATCGGTAATGCTATCAATAATCGCTTCATTGCGCTGTTTTTGGGCAATAATAGTATTAACATTCAATGCGTGAAACTGCTGGAGCTTTTGACTCATTGAGTTAATTTCTCCTGCCAAATGTCCCAACTCATCATTAAATTGCACCGGAATATTCACATCATAATTACCTTGGGCAATTTCCTCAGTAGCTTGTGTAATTTTACGGAGAGGGCGGGTTAAATTGTTAGAGAGAATTAAGCTGAAAATTAATCCTAATACAGCAGCAGAAGAACCTGCAAAAATCATTGATGCGATCGCATTTCTAGAAGTAACCTGTGCTTGTTGCGAAGCTGCTTCCATCGTCTGCTGATTCAAATTGCGTAACTCGATAGAAGCTTGACGCACCGCTTCAAACTTCGGTAAAACCGATCGATTATAAAAACTTCTCGCCGTTTCGGGTTGATTTTGTAAAGAACGAAATTGAGCAACACTGGTAAGATACTCTCGATAGCTTTTTTCTAACTTGGTTAAAATATCAGCTTCGCCATTGATAGTAATATTATCCTTAGCCCGCGCTAACCATTGCAAAAACTCAACTTGATTATTTGCAAATAAAGCAATCCCATTAGTATTACCTGGCGACAACGAAATCAAATTCGCACTATCTTGACGCTCCAAAGCTTCCACCATTCCCTGAGCAGCGCGAATACTGCGGTAATTTTCCCGCAAAATCGCTTCACTAGCTCGTCCCAAACGCCAAAGATTTGCTACACCCCAAGCACCAACAAGGAGAATTAAAGCAAGACTAATACCATAACCAGCGAGAATCTTAGTTCTCAGCTTCACCACAACCTCTTTAATTGCAAATGAAATTAGAATACCAAGATTGGGTTTACATTCCTCTCCTTCCTGCGACGGAATGTTAGTTTATCTTTAGATAGTGGTTGTATTTAAAGTATTAAGAAAAGCAAGAATTAAATAAATCTCTCCTCCGCGAAACTTTGCGTTTCCCTCCGCGTACCTTAGCGTTAAAAAAATAATTACTCAAACCCACCAGCAAACCCCCGCACCGCAGTAATCAAATCATCCGGAGTCCCAATATCTAAATAACTACCATTTATAAAAGCTTCCGCTTCTACTTGTAAACCTTTACTTATAGCAGCTTGAATTACGTTACCAATGGGAATTTCAGGTAAATGCGGTAAATTTATATCTTGTTTAATCGCAATTAAATATTCATGCAGAAACTTACTAAAGCTAGGTTGCCAAACAGCAATTGCCCACATAAAATGCAAATTTGAATCAAGTGGCTTTTCAATTATTGAATAAACTTTGCCCGTATCATCAAAATTTACCATACCGGCTTTCTGGGGTTTATCTGTAGGAAATAGCCCTAAAACCACATCAGCCTTACTAGATTCCAATTTTTTTAATATCTGTATATAAGCATCTTTTGGTTGAAATAAAATATCAGGAAAACCCAAAGCTACCACAGTATCCTTTACAAAAGGATAAGCACTATCCAAAGTAAAAGGTACACCATAAGGTAAACCCATAATCAAATATCCCAAATTCATCGAAAGCATCGCACCATCACCGAAATATGCCGGAATATCCCATTTACCCGGACGCAAAATAAAATATGCTTTATCAATACCTGCTAACTGCATTTTTTCGAGCAAGTAATGAGAAACAACTTTAGGGCGTAAATTATTTTGATTGTTAATTTGAGTATTTTTATAAATATTATTATTACTATTACCTTGAAAACCCACAGGATATAATTCCTTACTCAAAGGTAAAGGAGAAATCCGCGTAGCCTTTCCACCAGCAGGAATCAATCCGATAACGGGACGCTTGCTCATAATATAAGTAATTTTTAACTGCTAACTGCTAACTGCTAACTGATAACTGCTAACTGTTAACTGTTAACTGCTCACTGATAACTGATAACTGAAAAAACATCCCCCTTTCTCGACGGATTATTCTTCCAGAAAAAGGAGGTTAATAAGTTCTATTTCGCAATCTATATTATTTTACAGAGACAGCATCAACATCGATAGTACCTGCGTTCTTAGTAGCATCCTCAGAAGAATTAGCTGCTGTTTCCTTGTCTGTAACTCCTCTACGTGCTTTAAAACCTTCGATCAGAACTTGTGAGAATTCGCTAACCAATAGCGTTAACAAAAAAACATCATCAAGTTGTCCAACAATTGGGAAAATATCGGGAAGTAAGTCTACGGGACTAACAAAATATACGAGAGTCCCTAAAACTACCCACCAACGGTATTTAGGATTACGAATCAAACCACGATACCATTCATAAACTGATTGAATTGAAAATTTCATGATTTTAGCTTCTATTTAACTTTAATTTTGGCAAAATATGACCTAAACTTCCTGTGGGAATAACCGCCCTATGACGGTATGGAATATCCTACCAGCTATATAAAGGTTAGTTTGACTTACAACATACAGGTTCTTTTCACATTCAATGTAGAACTTGTACATTAATCTTTAAAATTAAAGTGGTGTGAGATATATGGTTGAGGATGAACGGAGGAGACTAAAAATATGAATATTCAAGAAATTGTACGCAAGATCGGACCAGTAGTATGGCCTTTGTTATTCTTTTCGGTTTTATCTTTGAGCGTGATTTTTGAGCGGATATGGTTCTGGTTAAGAATTTTAACTCAAGAAAGGAAAATTGTTGACCGTGTATTAGATGCGGCTCAAGATGATTGGAGTGTCGCAACGGAAATAGCTGAACGAGCAACCCACCAACCTATTGGGAGATTTCTTTATGCTCCTTTAGTTTTACCAAGGAGAGATCCCGAAACTTTTAGATTGGCTCTCGAATCCACCGCAGAGCATGAATTAGCTTTAATGCGTCGCGGCGAAAAAGTTTTAGAATTGGTGATTGCTGTTGCACCTCTACTCGGATTATTTGGTACGGTTTGGGGTTTGATTCAATCTCTCGAATCAATTAAAATCTCGGATTTGGGTACAGAAGCTAGTGCTGGAGTTCCAACGGGTATCGGAGAAGCGCTATACAGTACTTTAGCTGGATTAGTGGTGGCGATTTTCAGTTTGATATTCTACCGATGGTTTCAAGCTTTACTAGTTAATCAAGTCAAAGTTTTTCGTAAAGCTGGAAATGAGTTGGAGTTACTTTATCGTCAATTTCCTCCAACTGATAGCGATATTAAACCTGCTAGAAAAGCGTTATCTGAAGTAGTTGTTAGAGATAAGGATACTCCAGAAAATTCTCCGACTCCACGCAGACGAGGAAGAAATAAGTTTGTCGAACCTCCCCAAACAACAGATTCTGATTCACCTGCATCGCCAGATCAAGACTCACAATAAAATTATCCCTCAAATTATCCTTAAAATTACACTTGGATAATATACGCTCCACACACACTCCATAAACGTAATTATATGCTCTGCCAAGCTGTGTTTTTATCTTACATACAAAAACAGCAATAATATGGAGTAAGGCTGGTTTTCAAAACTTTTCAAATAAATTACGTTCAGTCCTTTTTTCTAATTGCAGGGTCAATTCTTCATCAAATACTTGCCACTTATCATTTAGATGCCTTTCTAACATCACTAGAATTAATCATATGAAAATAAACCTGAATAATCCCACCGAAGACATTCAAATTCAAATTATTCCCTTACTTGATGTTATTTTTTGCATTCTGACATTTTTTATTTTGGCATCCTTACAATTTACTCGCCAACAATCAATAAACATCGATTTACCTCAAGCTGAAACTGCGACATCTAGTTTACAATCACAGGAACAACGAGAAATTTTACCTGTCACCATTGATGCTGTTGGTCAAATTTATGTAGAGAAACAACCCGTACAGCGGTTTCAATTAGAAGATATTTTGAGAAACTATCTTGCAGCTAATCCTAGAGGTATTTTGGCTCTGTATGCTTCGCGATCGGCAACTTATAATGATGTAATTGAAATCCTCGATTTGCTGCGAAAAATCGGTGGCGATCGCGTATCTTTAGCAATTATACCTGGTACTTCAGAACAACCCGCGAATCCCGCAGAACCAATTCCTAATTTCCCTGTCAATCCAGGAACTACTCCAGGTGGAACACTACCATTACCAGATGGTTCTTTACCAGTTTCTCCTAATTTTCCGCAAAATGATCCAAATCTGAATTTACCTCCCGGTAGCACTCAAATTCCCCTTCCTAGCATCCCCAATCAACCGCAAACCGAACAGGGAATTCCCCCAAGAAGTCCTAGCGATAATAGCGGTTCCACAATTCCTCCAGCATCCGCTCCAACTAACCCACCTGCACCCGCTCAGACGAATCCCAGTCCTCAGTAAAGGAAGATGGGGAGAGGGGGAGAAATTAACTGTCAACTGTCAACTCCTAACTTCCAACTTCTAATTCCTAACTTATAAATCCGGTAGTCCAATCCAAAATCTAAAATCTAAGATCAAATGAATCTCATTTGATCGAGAATCATTCTTTACTCGGAGGTGTAACTGTAGTATCAGATTTTTGAGCGCGTTCAGAGCGTCTTTTACGCTCCGCTGCAATCATATCCGCCATTACTATCGCAGCTTGCGCCATTTTATCCAAGTTAGAGCGGTATAAATCTAAATCTTTACTCAGTTTTTCGTCAGATAGATGCAAACTATTTGCAATAATCTTGAAGGCTTCATTGCGATTTTTTTCGTCTTTAACCATTTCTGGATCTGACGATTCCAACAAAGTATATAACCCAATTGCAAATAAACGACTGTATTTAAACTTGGGATTGTTAGTAATATTTTCTAATAATTCTTGCAAGTCAGAATCATTACCCAAGCGCTTCTCGCTCAGATTGCTAACTAAATCTTTTCCCGGTAAGCTTTTAGCTATAGCTTCCAATCGTTGAGCATCTTGTCTGTATTTTTGTGGGTCTTCTTCCACCGACTTAATCAAAGCATTATAAATCGATTCAAAGTCCTCGTCGGGCTTATAACCCTGCATAAATCTATCAAAGGTAGTCACAACACCCAAAGCATAAATGGGGTCGTATTGGAAATCACTATTTACACTCAGTAGGTGCATTTCTACCATTAATTCTTCTACCACCCGACGATAAATCGTGTTGATTGGACGGGTGTGAAGACTGTAGAAAGTTCGCTTTGTTTCAGAGACTGTACGGACGTTATTCACGAAGTAATTTTTTTTTGAAATTTAAGGGCAATGTAAACTTATTCTCGCGCTTGTAGGCGACTTTGCCAAGTAATAGTTCACAAACTAAGCAATGTTCGTGAAAATTATCTTCAGTGCTAGTAAACAATTGTGGCTCTACAAATGGTTATTTTAGGTTGCAATCGATTGGTTACAACCATTTTTAAGGTATAGCGTTGATAAATCTAACTTGTTTTTTTATATAATCAACCCATATTAATCATAATAATTTAATATTTAATTTATATTTATATTTATGAATTCATCACCAAACTTAAGTACCTTAAAAGAATATCTAGCAGGTGAGTTTGATAATAAACAGCAAGCAATTGCAGAACCTGCTTGGTATGTTCATTTACATATGTGGCAAAGACCTGTACCTTTATTCCAGGAAGACAGTTTGACCTTATTTGCCGAGCAAGCGAATATCCTTAATTTAGAACAACCTTACCGTCAGCGTTTGTTGCGAATTACACAGCATATCGCCGATGCATCCTTCAAGGTACAATATTATATGTTTAAAAATCCAGCAGCTTGGCGTGGTGCGGGTCGGAATTTTGAGTTACTTAACGCTCTTGCCTCCGAAGAAGTAGATATACTACCCGGATGCGTTCTGAAAGTTAATGTAGAAACTCTTGCTCAAAATCAATACAAATTTATTGCAAAACCCATACCAGATAATCGTTGCACTTTTGATTATGATGGCAAAATCGTAGAAGTTTCTTTAGGATTTGAAGCAACTCAAAAAGAATTTCTCAGCTATGACAAAGGAATTGATTGCGAAACCCGAAAACCAACTTGGGGCGCGATTTTAGGTCCTTACCGCTACACTAAGTTACCAATAAAAAGTTAGGAGTTAGAAGTTAGGAGTTAGGAGTTAGAAATTAGGAGTTTATCGGTAAAAGCCTCTAAGTTGTAAAGTATTTATAAAAGGCTCTAGTTAGCAAATAGTAAAACAACTAACAACTAACAACTAACAACTAACAGCTAATAACTAACAACTAACTAACAATTTTAGCTAGCAATACTACGAGGTACACCTTCTAAAGCTTCCTCTTCAGTTTCAAATATTTCAAATACAGTATCCATCATAGTCACTTCAAATACTAGCTTTGCTTCCGGATGTACGTTACAAATACGGAAACTACCCTTTACTTTGTCCGCATCACGCATTCCAGCAACTAAAGAAGTAAGACCGGAACTATCAATAAAATTTACTTGTCCTAAATTTACAACTACATGAGGGCTAAGTTTAGAAATACATTCTTGCAGTTTCAGACGAAATTGCCAAGCTGTGGTTATGTCCAAACGACCAACAGGTGCTAAAACAATAACGGTATTTCCGTCCCCAGTTGTATAACTTTTTTGTTCTATATGAATCACAAAGTTTTCCCCTAAGACTGTTCAAACTAATGAATTAAATATTCCTATTTCTGCAAAATACTGCTCAAACTCATAGATGCTAATTTATTATCCCGATAACAATATCTTATGGATAGTTTCAAATAGCGAGTTGAATCAGCAATAGGATTTATTAATGCTGTAGCTAGAGGATAACAAGCTACAGCCTTAATTGTCACCTGGCAAAAATGTATATTTAGTAGTTTAACTCACATCATTTAAGTATGGCTCTGTTGCCAATTGACCCAATCTTGAGGTTTGAGAAAGGTTTCGTACAATTCTGCTTCTGCACTGTTGGGTTCTGGCTTATACCCATATTCCCAGCGTACCATCGGTGGCAAAGACATTAAAATAGACTCAGTACGACCGTTGGTTTGCAAACCGAAAATTGTGCCTCTGTCGTAAACTAAATTAAATTCCACATATCTACCGCGACGATATAGCTGAAAATTTCGTTGGCGATCGCCATATTCCATCGGGTGTCTTTTTTTGACGATTGGTAGATAAGCAGGTAAAAACGCTTGAGAGCATTCTTGAACAAAACTAAATATTTCTTCCCAATTACGGGATGGTAATTCTCCAATTTGATTGCTATATTTAGCGGCTGCTTTATCTTCGTAGGGGCCGCGATACAAAGCTCCGGTTCCATCTTGGTAATCGAAAAATAAACCGCCGATACCCCTGGTTTCTTGACGATGCTTGAGGTAAAAATATTCATCGCACCAGTGTTTGAACACCGGATAATATTCTTGATGATGGCGATCGCAAGCTTGTTTAAAAGTTTTATGAAAATGCATTGCATCTTCAGCAAAAGGATAGTATGGAGTCATATCCGCACCACCACCAAACCACCAAACTGGACCGGCTTCAAAGTAGCGATAATTCAAATGGACAGTAGGAACATAGGGATTGCGGGGGTGCAGCACCATTGAAGTTCCCGTCGCATAAAACTTGTGTCCTTCGGCTTCCGGACGGTTAGCTAAAATTGAAGGTGGTAAATGAGAACCCCAAACTTCAGAAAAATTTACACCACCTTGTTCAAAGATTGCACCCTCACGTAAAACTCGCGAACGTCCACCACCGCCTTCGGGACGTTCCCAACTATCTTCTTGAAATTCTCCCACTCCATCAAGTTCAGTTAAAGCTTGAGAAATTTCATCTTGCAATTGTTTCATAAACTCACTGACTCTAGCTTTCGCGTCAGATGGTGGTAAAGATTGAGCAGAAGATGATATTTGAGAGGTTGGTGATGTCAACATAATAAATTTTTAGACCTAAATGAAATGACGATTTTTAGTTTTATTATTTGGAACTGTCCGGCTTGTTAAATCCCACATTCAGGTTTCAACCGTACATTTGAGATCGAATCTAAATAATTCACGGGATTTTCCGATTACGTAAATAAAATTATTCTCTCTCAAATAGGTATAAGCTTGTATATTGATTAATGTTTTGCAACTTTTTTATATCAAAACCCCAGTATTGAGACTAAATTCTGTAACAATAACTTGTAAGCATCTGTTCCTGTTTGCGGGTGTTTGGGAATAAGGCATTCCCGATCCAGCCAGCAGTTATCAAGTAAGTTTAGCGTTCCGTGTCAGGATATCAAAGCTTTACTTAAACAACTGTAACTACCACTATCTTTGTCTTTTTCTAAAATTGATCTGATAAAAGTCGGGATTTTATATCGTAGTTTACATGAATTAACAAGCATTTACTCTGAGAGGAAGAGGTTATTACTTGCTTGCTTAATGTATCTAAATATAAATAGCACATAAAATTGTTATTCCTATGCTGCTTTTGAGTAATTATTCGCTGGTGGTAGCGTGGTGATGCAGTTTCTTGATCTTGCTCGTCACCCGTACCTAGTCAATCCAAAATCTCAAATCGGTTGCTCCAAAAAAAATACCAGAGTCACATTTTAAGTCTGTAGCCAGGAGGGTTAAGAGAATGCAAGGTTGGTTATCAAAATCTATCAACCGCAAACGTCGTCAAGTTTGTGTCTCTTTGGTGCGAAGTTATCGCGAAATTAGTTCTGCTTCCGTGGATGAAATATGGCATAAAGTTGTTGACTTGGCAGACGTTTCCTGGCATCCATTACTTAAAAGCACTAACGTACCTTATGGATTAGTACCCAAACCAGGATTAATTTATCAAGCAGTAACACGTTTTTCGCCGATTCCAATCCGTATTTTTGTCGAACGTGTTAATCCCAGGGAACTACTAAGCGTAAGGATTCTCGCAATTCCCGGTTTAGAAGAACGAATCAGTTACAAAATAGAATCCACGGTGTGCGGTAGTTGTTTGTCTTATTCAGTAACCTTACGCGGTTGGTTGTCTCCTTTAGTTTGGTCTTTTTCCCGTCCTTATGCCGACAAAGTAGCGCGGGCTTTAATTGAAGCTGTTGAAGAAGCCGCAATCAAAGCAGTATCAAGGAAAAGAAAATCGACTTTACAATCGGAACTGTTTTAAGGTGATAGTTGATGGTTGTTGGTTGATAGTTGATGGTTGTTGGTTGATGGTTGATGGTTGATGGTTGATGGTTGTTGGTTGTATTTTTACCATCCACTAACCACTAACCACTAACCACTAACCACTAACCACTAACCACTAACTCTCTCCAAAATAATATTTTTTGTTGTTAAAAATTGTTACAAAAATAAGGGTGAAAATATCATGCATAGTGTTCTTGATTCAAATTCGGTTTTAAATGTGTTGCGACCAGTGGAAGACCCAGAACTTCGCAAAAGTTTGGTGGAACTCAATATGATTCGTAATGTCAAAATCGAAGATGGTAAGGTGAGCTTCACTCTGGTTTTAACTACACCTGCTTGTCCGTTACGTGAATTTATTGTTGAGGATTGTCAAAAAGCTGTGAAAAAGCTTCCTGGGGTTACGGATGTAGCGGTAGAAGTGACGGCAGAAACACCCCAACAAAAAAGTTTACCCGACCGTAATAGTGTACCAGGGATCAAAAATATTATTGCTGTTTCTAGTGGTAAAGGTGGTGTAGGTAAAAGCACGGTAGCTGTAAATATAGCTGTAGCATTAGCTCAAACTGGAGCAAAGGTGGGTTTGCTTGATGCCGATATTTACGGACCTAACGACCCGACAATGTTGGGGCTGGAGTCAGCTAAAATCAATGTCCGTCAAGGTGAGAAAGGCGAAATCTTGGAACCTGCTTTTAATCATGGAGTCAAACTAGTTTCAATGGGTTTTCTCATCGATCGCGATCAACCTGTAATCTGGCGCGGACCAATGCTTAATGGAGTGATTCGCCAGTTTTTATATCAAGTGGAATGGGGAGAATTAGATTATTTAATAGTAGATATGCCTCCAGGAACAGGTGATGCTCAGCTAACATTGACACAAGCCGTACCAATCGCCGGTGCCGTAATTGTAACTACACCCCAAAATGTGGCTTTACTCGATTCTCGTAAAGGTTTGCGGATGTTTCAACAAATGAAAGTACCAGTTTTGGGGATTATTGAAAATATGAGTTATTTTATACCCCCAGATATGCCCGATAAACAGTATGATATTTTCGGTTCCGGTGGTGGCTCCAAAACAGCGACCGAACTTGGAATACCTTTATTGGGGTGCGTACCGTTAGAAATATCTACAAGAATTGGGGGAGACAATGGTATCCCGATAGTTGTAGCCGACTCAGATTCCGCTTCGGCAATTGCTTTAAAGAAAATTGCCTTGGCGATCGCCGGGAAAGTATCAGTAGCTGCTCTGACATAATCTGACATCAAAAAAATCTGGATTTCTGTCTGGGTAGCGGACTGAGTACTGAGAATAAAGATAAAAAGACATTTGTGAAATCTAGTATTTAAAAGCTCAGGTATCAATTAAGCTCAATGTTATTAAAAAAGTCACGCTACTCACGCAATAGAAATCCCTGGCAGAATCTTTTTAAACCCTGGCAGCAAATAGATTTACTTTTATTTTTGCTACCAATTGTCATTACCATGTTTGGCGGCTTTATGATTCTGAGTACGGAATTAAATCAAGAAAATACCGACTCAAAGTGGGCCGTACACTTAATACTTGCTAGTGTTGGTGTATTATTAGCGTTACTGATAGCCCGCACCCGTTATGAAAATCTGCAACGTTGGCACTGGATTACCTATACGCTAACTAATGTCAGTTTGATAGCGGTTATGGTCGTAGGTGTTGCTGCTAAAGGCGCACAGCGATGGATTAGTGTTTTTGGCTTTAACATACAACCGTCAGAATTTGCCAAAATAGGTGTAATTATCACCTTAGCCGCGCTGTTACACAAGCGCACGGCTGACACTCTACCCAACTTTTTCAGAGCTTTAGCAGTAACGGCGGTTCCCTGGGCATTGGTATTTTTACAACCAGACTTAGCAACATCGTTGGTATTTGGCGCGATTGTATTAGGAATGCTGTATTGGGCAAATGCTAATCCGGGTTGGTTAATACTGTTAGTTTCTCCAGTAGTAGCGGCAATTTTATTTAGCATACCTTGGCCCTGGGCTGAGCCAATGATTGTATCTAAGGAACTATTTTTTACGCCTTTAGGATTGATTTGGTCTATAACTATGGGCTTAGTAGGCTGGTACACACTTCCAGGAAAAAGATTTGGTCTGGGTGGTATAGGGGCATTAGCTTTGAATCTTTTGGGTGGAGAAATAGGAATCTTTGCTTGGAATCATGTACTCAAAGAATATCAAAAAGGTCGAATCACTTCATTTCTCAACCCCGAACTAGATCCCCTCGGCACTGGATACCACCTAATTCAATCGCGTATCGCTATTGGTGCTGGTACATGGTTCGGATGGGGTCCTTTTAACGGTCCGATGACTCAACTAAATTTCGTTCCCGAACAGCATACAGACTTTATTTTCTCAGCCGTTGGCGAACAATTCGGTTTTATTGGCTGTTTGATATTATTGCTGGGATTTTGCTTGATCTGTCAGCGTCTACTCTATGTTGCTTCAACCGCTAAAGATAATTTTGGCTCTTTATTAGCAATTGGCGTTTTGGCAAAGATTGTATTCCAGATGGTTGTTAATATTGGTATGACCATAGGTTTAGCACCAGTAGCAGGAATTCCTTTACCATTTATGAGTTACGGTGGTTCGGCGATGTTAGCTAATTTTATCGGGATTGGATTAGTTGAATCAGTAGCAAACTTTCGCATTCTTAAAAAATATTAACCATCAACAGTTATCAGTTACCAGTTGACAGTTGCGACGGTGTATGGATGGAGATAAGCTAAGAAGCATATCAATAGATTATTGTATGTCCTATGACGCTATCGCGTCACGCTTTGCTAACGGACACGCTTCGCTAACACTGTCTACTGATAACTGTTCACCGATTTAATTTAATTATTCTGTTAACCTTATTCTCTGATAAGTGAATAACTGATAATTGATGATTAATCATTGATAATTGATCGAGAAAGCAACAGAGAGCAACAATTATGATTTTGCCTGGAGCAACCGTTCGCGTTAAAAACCCCGCAGATACCTACTACCGCTTTGAAGGGCTTGTACAACGAGTTAGCAGCGGTAAGGTAGCTGTACTATTTGAAGGTGGTAATTGGGATAAATTAATCATCTTTCGACCTAGCGAGTTAGAGGCTGTAGATCCCACAGCAGGACGTAAAAAATGATCAGGAATTAGTTACGTGTTAAGAGTTTAGGGTTTTGGATTATTTGTTATTATCTTTTAACTGATAATTCATAACTCCTAACTCCAGACCTATCGCTCATAACCTGATTTTTATTTATGCGTCTTCCTTTACCGCAGTTTAGTAACAGTAATCGCCACCCCAATCACTTTGCGGAAGTGATTGAAACTGCGACAACTGAATTTTTAGCACAGTGTTTAGATCCAGAAGATTTGAGCTTTCCAGCAATGCCTCCCTTCGGTAGTTGGATATGTTCGGTGGATGAAGAATCAGCAAATAAGGTGTTTGGCGTTGTATTTCATGCAACTACAATGCCCATAGATTCCGTACATCGACCAGTAGCTTTAGGGTTATCGCTACAAGATTTGCGAGAGGAACAACCCCAAATATTTGCCATGCTCAAAACCGAATTTCGTGCCGCGATTGTTGGATTTGAACAGCAAATACAGGGTAATAAAATTTATCAGTATCTACCACCCCGTCCGCCACAAATTCATCAAGCAGTTCATCGATGCGAACCAGAAGAGGTATTGAAATTTACCGAAGAATTTGATTTTTTACAAACACTGCTTTCGGTAAATGGTGCGCCGGTTGAGGCTTTGAGTGCAGCAGCAATTCGAGATGTGTATCAGTTACGTAAAGCTGACCGACAATGGTTAATTGAAGCTGGACGTTACTTGAGCGTGTTGCTTAAAGACGACTACGATCGTTTACGATTCATTTTGAATCAAATACATCCATAGATAGTGACTTTTTGCATGATTTTTAAGGTATTCTAGGTATAATTTTTTGATTTTTTTGCAGCATCAGTTTGAGATTTTTATTTCAAAAAATTTTAGTAATCACAACTGCGATCGCAGTAGCAAACAGTACGTTTTTGCTTTGTCCGCAATACATTAAATATGGTACTTTTAGAGCGAATAGCAGTCTTACCATACAGTCAAGTTATTGAAAAGGAACCAATTTTTCCCTTGTTTTTGATATTGGTAGTTATTTTAGTCGTACCGATTCTATTTGAACGACTGCGATTACCGGGATTAATTGGTTTAATTTTATCGGGAATCTTAATTGGTAATTTTGGGTGGGAATTATTTGATATCAATAATTCTGCTTGGACATTATTATCAAAAATCGGTTTAGCTTATTTGTTATTTGTCGCAGGTTTAGAAGTTGACTTAAATCAATTCCGTCGTCGGCGAAATCGCGCTTTGGGTTTTGGCAGTTTTGCTTTTGCTATACCTTTGCTATTGGGAACTTTACTCGGAAGAATCTTTGAATTTGACTGGCTAAGTTCGATATTAATTGGCTCAATACTTGCTTCCTATAGCCTTTTAGCATACCCGATTATTAATCGTTTGGGATTAATGAATAATGAAGCAGTAGGTGTCACAATTGGAGCAAGCATTTTTACAGATATTGCTGCATTATTGATGTTGGTTATATGTGTAGCAATTCATATAAAAGATTTTAACCCAGGGCAAACTATTGCACTACTCGGTTGGTTGATTGTCTATTGTGTGGTAGTTTTAATTGGCTTTGACTGGGCTGGTAAAGAATTTTTACGAAGGTCGGGAGAAGATGAAGGTAATCAATTTTTGTTTGTACTACTAGCGGTATTTATAGCGGCTGTTGGCGCTCAATTAATTGGTATTGAAATAATAGTTGCCGCCTTTTTTGCTGGATTAGCAGTCAATGAAGTTATCGGAGATGGACCAGTCAAACAAAAGATTGTCTTTGTCGGTAGCTTGTTGTTTATCCCGATTTTCTTTGTTGACCTTGGATTTAAACTTGATTTGCCTATGTTTATCAAAAACATTGGTATGTTAAGTTTCACGTTATTTCTGATTTTAAGTTTAATCATAAGCAAATTTATTGCCGCATTATTAGCAAAATTAATTTACCATTACAATTGGCGCGAAATATTCACAATGTGGTCTATTTCATTACCTCAAGTCGGAATAACCTCTTGTGTCACTTTGATAGGATATCAAGCGCAATTATTGCCTTTAGAAGTTTTAAATAGCGTCATATTTTTAATATTAGTAACTTCATTGATCGGACCGATAATTACCAGTCGAGTTGCGGTGGGTTTACATTCTTCATTAATAAAACAACAAGAAACCCCTGCTAATTACGATGTTTCCCAGAAAATAGGCAGTCCTTTCAGTATCATAGTACCCGTTTATAATCCCCAAACACAGCAGCATTTAATGGAAATGGCTGCATTATTAGCCCATCAAACCCAAGGGAAAATTATACCGTTAGCAATTGCAACCGCTGCGGCTCATATGGATGCACCCCAGTTGGAAAATTCCCTAAAAAGAAGCGAAATATTGTTAAATAAAGCTACAGCATTAAGTCGTATTTTAGATGTAGAAGCAGAACCATTATTACGAATAGATGATGCCTTTGCTCAAGGAATTAGTCGAGCTGCTAAAGAAAAAAAGGCAAATTTGATTGTCATGGGTTGGGGTAAGCGTACTGGGTTGAAAGCACGTTTATTCGGTAATGTTATTGATGGAGTATTATGGGCATCTCATTGTCCTGTTGCTGTAACCCGTCTTGTAGAGTCACCCTCGAAAATCCAGCGCATCTTAGTACCAGTGGAAAATTTAACCGCGCCGATATTACAACCAGTGCAGTTCGCTCAGATTCTCGCTTTGGCAAATCAAGCCCAAGTTACCGTACTCAACGTGTGCGATCGCCGTACTAGTTCTAGTAAAATATCTTGGCGGCGATCGCAACTTTCGCTGCTTATATCTAAACTCGGTTTATCCAATCCACCGGAAATTCAAATTATCGCTCACGAGAATGTTGCTCAAGCAATATTACAAGCAGCCAGACTATATGATTTAGTGGTTCTACCTTTTATTCGCAATCGTACTATTCCTGGTGGATTAGCTATTAGTGATGTGACAACCCAGTTAGCAAGTCAACTCACTTGTTCTATTATTATGCTCGGAGAACCAGCACAGCGTACCAATAATGCCGCAGTGACTGCTGATGTTGCTAGTAATCAGTTACCAGTTACCAGTTATCAGTAATCAGTTATTAGTAGGGGAATTGGGAATGGGTAATTGGTAATTGTTAAGAGTTTCCTTGTAGTTCCATATGCTCAACTTCCTAAATCTTCAATGTGAATGTAATCCCCTACAATAACTTTACCTGATTAAATTTTTGATAAATTTTAGTGTGATACTTCACACTTACCATACAATCTTTGTTATTTTTCTGATGGAATTGTTAAAAATTAGACATAATAGGAATAATTTTGCATCTAGAGGTTTGAGACGGATTGAAAATTTCTGTTGAATTATCCGTACTTTTACTATATTTATGTAGTCAGGCTGGGTATCCTAAAAACAAGCACAATCGAATAAAGTAAATATTTGTAGTTAACTGGTAAATTATGAGAATATTGGTGACTGGCGGAGCTGGGTTTATTGGTTCTCATCTGATCGACAGATTGATGAATGATGGGCATGAAGTAATTTGTTTGGATAATTTCTACACCGGACACAAGCGAAATATCGTGAAATGGTTGAATCATCCGTATTTTGAACTGATTCGTCACGATATCACAGAACCAATTAGGTTGGAAGTAGCACAAATTTATCATTTGGCTTGTCCCGCTTCTCCGGTACATTATCAATACAACCCCGTAAAAACAGTTAAAACCAATGTAATGGGTACGCTGAATATGCTGGGTTTGGCTAAGCGTGTCAAAGCAAGGATTTTACTAGCTTCCACTAGTGAAGTTTATGGTGATCCGGAAGTTCATCCCCAAAGTGAAGATTATCGGGGTAATGTTAATCCCATTGGACTTCGTTCCTGTTACGACGAAGGTAAGCGGATTGCTGAAACGTTGATGTTCGATTATCACCGACAAAATGATGTTGATATTCGCGTTGCTCGTATTTTTAATACCTACGGTCCGCGAATGTTTGAACATGACGGACGGGTAGTTAGCAATTTTATAGTTCAAGCTTTGCAAGGTATACCTCTAACCGTCTACGGAGATGGTTCCCAAACTCGTAGTTTTTGCTATGTTGACAACTTAGTAGATGGATTGATGCGTTTGATGAATGGAGACCATATCGGCCCAATTAATTTGGGTAATCCGGATGAATACACCATTTTACAATTAGCCCAAACCATTCAAAATATGGTCAATCCAGATGCAAAAATCAACTTTGAACCATTACCTTCTGATGACCCCCGTCGTCGTCGCCCTGACATCACCAAAGCGAGGACTTTGTTGAATTGGGAACCTAGCATTCCTCTTCAAGAAGGGTTAAAACAGACTATAGAAGATTTTCGGCAGCGGGTACAAACTACTGAAAAGACGATTGTCAATAGTAGTGTTAAGTAAAAAAAATACTTTTGCTCCAAATTTTTGTGGCTATAAACCATAGACTTCTTGACTATCGACTAATAAACACAGTGAGGAATTAGATAATATGCGAGTTTGCGTAATTGGTACTGGTTATGTTGGTTTGGTAACTGGAGCTTGTTTGGCTCACATCGGGCATGATGTCATTTGTATAGATAATAACGAAGAGAAAGTGAAGTTGATGAAGTCTGGGCAATCGCCAATTTTTGAGCCAGGACTTTCAGAAATTATGCAGAATGCGATTAAAGCAGACAAAATTCAGTTTTCTAGCGACTTGGCTGCGGGAGTTGCTCATGGAGAAATTTTATTTATTGCTGTAGGAACTCCCCCTTTACCTACAGGTGAAAGCGATACCCGTTATGTAGAAGCGGTTGCAAGAGGTATCGGAAATAATTTAAATGGTGGTTACAAAGTTATCGTTAACAAATCCACAGTACCCATTGGTTCGGGAGATTGGGTACGGATGATTGTTCTCGATGGTATTGCTGAACGTCAAAAAGAATTGGTACCCGCAGGTGGAAACAAGTGTGAAGATAAGTTACCTGCTGGCGATTTTGATGTAATTAGTAATCCAGAGTTTTTACGGGAAGGTTCGGCTATTTACGATACTTTTAATCCCGACCGGATTGTTTTGGGAGGCAATTCTCAAAAAGCTATTTCGATGATGAAAGAATTGTATGCTCCAATTGTAGAGCGTCAATATGCAGAAGATAAATCTTTGCCTCCAGTACCCGTACTCTCAACAGATTTATCTTCGGCTGAGATGGTTAAATATGCTGCAAACGCTTTCCTGGCAACTAAAATTAGCTTTATTAATGAAGTTGCTAACATTTGCGATCGCGTTGGTGCTGATGTAACTCAAGTTGCTAAAGGTATCGGTTTAGATTCCCGGATTGGTAGCAAGTTCTTAAATGCTGGTATCGGTTGGGGAGGTTCCTGTTTTCCCAAAGACGTATCCGCATTGGTTCATACTGCTGATGACTACGGTTACGAAGCACAACTACTCAAAGCTACTGTCAGCGTTAACGAACGTCAGCGTTTGATTGCATTAGAAAAACTCCAGCAAGCTTTAAAAATTCTTAAAGGTAAGACTGTAGGTTTACTTGGTTTAACTTTTAAACCGGATACTGACGATATGCGCGATGCACCAGCGTTGAATTTAATCGAGCAATTAAATCGATTGGGAGCGAAAGTTAAAGCATACGATCCAATTATCTCTCAATCTGGTATGCGTCACGGTCTTTCCGGCGTGCAGGTAGAAACCGATGCAGAAAGACTTGCTGATAGCTGCGATGCTTTGGTACTCGTTACCGAATGGGAACAGTTTAATAATCTCGATTACAGCAAAATGGCGCAATTGATGAACAACCCGGTGATTATCGATGGTCGTAACTTTCTCGATCCCGAAGCAATCATTAGGGCTGGTTTCCAGTATATCGGTGTTGGTCGATAAATTCTAATTCTAAATTAATCCGCAGATTTTAGGTTTGAGATTAATTCTAAAGTCGGATTTATACATTAGACGATTGAGACGTAGCATTGCTACGTCTCTACATTTTTTTTGTAGATCAATTTTAAAACGGATAATAGTCCTAACTCTCAACTCCTAACTCCTAACTCTCACCTCCTAACTTCTGAGCGACTGTGTGCCAAATTAATCCTGCAACAATCAATGCTAAACCGACTTGCCAAACAAATGGTTCAACCCAGAAAGCCAGAAATAAACAAGCTAATAAGCCAAGAATTGATAGCCATTTAGGATAAAGTCTTTCCTGACTTGGTATAGCAAATGCAGCTAAATTAGTTATTGAATAATAAATTAAAACAGTAAAAGCACTGAAAGACCAAGTGGTTTTAACGTTACCGATTAAGACTAAAACAGCAATTATCATAGTTACTGCAATTACAGCAGCTGTGGGAGTTGTACCGGATTGATTTAATCTGGCAAAAATCCTCGGCATATCTCGTCGTCTTCCCATTGCCAATAATACGCGAGATAAACCTAAAATTAAGTTGAGCAATACTCCTAACATGGCGAAAATTGCCCCAATTGCCAAGATTTGCGCTCCCCCCGGAATACCGAAGCTACGAACTGCTACTTCTAAAGGTGCTGCTTGTCCCGTTACAGCCGATTCACCAAGCTTTTCAGCCCCAATAGCCGCTACAGCAATCGTTGCTACTCCTACGTAAACCAGCATTGTGATTATCATTGTTACAACAATGGCTTTAGGAATCGTTTGACGCGGGTTTTTGGCTTCTTCTCCCAAGGTGGCAATTCGACCGTAACCTGTGTAAGCTACAAACATCAAAGCACTAGCATGAAGCACACTCGCAACCGAACCGTTAAAAGGTGTGAGATTTTCCCCACCTTTGGCGATCGCTGTGGGAATTCCCCCAAATATAAAGAAAATTAAGCTAAAAACTGAAACAGATACAATTATAATATTTACTCGATTAGAGCGGCGAATACCATTTAGAACAATAACCGCGATCGCAATTACCGCAGCTAAGGCTAAGGGTACAAGTAAACCACTTGCATCCAAACCTGTTGCATTCAAAAAGTAACCAGCAAAACCCAAAGCCGCTGTAGCAGCAGAAGCAGATTTTGCCAACAAAAACATCCATCCAGCGGTGAATCCCAACCAAGAATTCAAGTATTTATAACCATATTCGTAAGAACCACCACTTACAGGATGATTAGCAGCAAGTTGAGCGCTGTTGAGTCCGTTACAAATTGCCACGATTGCACCAATCATTACAGCTAAAATTACCGCATTACCGGCAATTCCAGCAGCAATACCAATGCTGACAAAAACCCCTGTACCGATAATCGAACCAAGCCCCATCACAGTTGCTCCTACAACCCCTAACTCCCGTCGTAGTTGCGGTGATGATGTTTTAAGTGACACAAATCTTCTCCTTAAGAACAGTTCTGGGATTGATTGTACAGGTCGGAGGTTAAAGGTTAAAGGTTAGAGGTTAAAGGTTAAAGGTTAAAGGTTAGAGGTTAAAGGTTAAAGGTTAACTGTCCACTGTCAACTGTCACTTAGTACTTGGTATACGTTCAATCTCGGCATATCCGCTAAAAATTAATTTATGACCTTCCGTTTCTAAACGATTAAGCCGCATTTTTACTCCGTCCAGGTCAAAACGGTCTAAATCGACCATGTTATCTAAAATTTCTGCTAATGCAGTACATAAGGTTTGCGAAATTTCTCTTTGCTCTTCTGGTACCGATTCCAGGTCGATTTCAGGGCTTTTGAACGAAACTTTTCGTCGTCGCTCAATACTTACTTGTACGGTCATATTTAACGGTACTAATTCACCATTGTTCAAGTCAGCTTTGGCGAATATCTTTAACCGATTATCTGATAGCAATTCCACCTGAACCTCAGTGAAAGAAACAGGTTCACCGTCAGATAATGCCGTTAATGTTGGTTCGGAAAGATTTATCAGGCGTTTTTTCACTAATTCCGCTTCAAAAGCCTGATTAATACCTTCTTGAGTCAATATAACTTGCGCGATCGCCTGAGTGGGTTGCTTTAAACGCAGCTTACCGCTTAGTACCGAACTGAAGTCGATAGATACGGCATCGGTTTCAAACGACATCTCGTCAACCAAGAAATCTTTGCGAATTACCAAGCCACGACCGCCCATTTTAAAGCTGTCAATACTGCCCTGTAAAAGCTTGCTGGAGGGATAGCAGCGGACAAAGACTTCTACCGACTCGCTTTTAGTAAACAAGTGGCGAATCGTTTGGCTCGCAACGGTGTTGAGCATCTGCTCTCCCCAGTCACTACCTTGAGAATCTTTAAAACCAGTAAGTCCGCCAAACATTTTTGAGTAGAGATTACTAGAAGTTATTTATATTTTTGTAACAAATTGTGAACTATTCAGCAACCTCCTAGAGATTAATTATGCTGATAATGTTACACAAGATGATTGATAATAGTTAACTTAGTTGTGCCGAAGTCCTTGATTGCACTGAATTTGAGGTTGTTTTTGGTCTTAATAAAAAAATTATTCAAAAAATAATCATGTTATTGCCAGCTTACAAACTCATATTGGCAAAGACACAAGTAAAATCTCAGTCTTTGTCGTTTTTTGCCATCGAAAGGGTGTTCAAGGTAAGATAGCTAAAAAATATGCTCTTTAACTCCACAAATAAACGCTTGCAAAATTATCATGAAAGCGATTTTTTGATTACTTTAAATTACTTTAGATTATGTGGCATGAGATGAAATTGTTTTTTAATACATATATTTCAATGAATTATTCCAAGTAATATGTATAAAAATAATCAAGTATTTTCTGCCAATAATTGCGAATTTGCATTTATTTTCGTTAAATTTTAACCCCCGAAGTAGGCATATTGTATTATTAATTTGATATTATTCGTCCACATATTTCCTTTTTATCCGACAGTTAAAATCTGTAAGATATTACGGGGTACTCACTTAGTATAGCTTTGATTTGTACCTATTTAAATCTATTTTTATTTGGCTCGATTTATTCAAGATTTTGGTTGTGATTGAGATTTAGAAAATTTTATCAATAATATTAAAAAAAATTATATTTAAAGTGCCATTTTTAAGCAGCAGAACTGAACCTCATTGAAGGTTCATAATTTTTTTTTGCTGCTAATGCTTGAGTGCGTTAATTGTTAAGTTTGCTGCAAAACTTTGCGTTCCTCCGCGCTTACCTTTGCACTCCTCTGCGTTAATATATTATTCCCATAGTTATAAACTCACCCCTCCTTTAACAACCTCCTCCGCAAACTATCCAAAGCATGACAAGCGCTAAAGTGACGAATCAAAGACCTACCCCGTACCGGATTAAAACGGAATTCAAAGCTTTCGACTGCATCTTCTCCTGCTAAACCAACATAAACCAAACCCACGGGCTTAGTTTCCGTACCACCAGTAGGTCCGGCAATTCCAGTTATACTTAATCCCCAAGTTGTAGAAAGCTGCTTTTTAACCCCTATAGCCATTTGTTCTGCTACAATTGCGCTGACTGCACCATGTTTTTCCAAGTCTTGGACATTAACTCCTAACATCCCAATTTTTACGGAATTATCATAAGAAATTACACCACCCCAAAAGTAATCGGAGCTTCCGGAAGTATCTGTTAACATTTGTCCCAAAGTTCCGCCAGTGCATGATTCTGCCACCGAAAGCGTTTGCCTTGATTTACGCAAAATCTCACCCACTACGGAAGCCAGCGTGTCATCATCAGCACCAAAATAATCGAAACCGGCAATTTCTTTAATTTGTTTTTCAACGGGTGCAATTAAACTTTGAGCTTCTGCTTCACTACTCGCTTTCGCAGAAACTCGCAATTTCACCTCTCCTTTACTCGCATAAGGAGCTACTGTGGGATTAGGCAAATTCAGATAAGCAGATACCTTCTCCGCTAAAGTCGATTCCGCAACGTTCCAGAACCGCAACATTCGACTGTAAATGATTTGTTTGCCCCAACCTTGATTTTTCAGGTATGGAACGGCGGTTTCCTCCCACATACGGTGCATTTCTGAAGGTACCCCAGGGAAGGTGAAAATCGTCAAATTAGAACGGGGTTGCCAGATGATACCAGGAGCCGTACCCGTAGGATTGGGTAAAATGTCTGCACCTTTGGGTATTAAAGCTTGCTTGCGATTGCTCGCGCTCATGATTCTATTTCGTGTAGCGTATTTTTTGGTGATATCCTCGATAATTTCAGCACGTTCGATTAAAGGAGAACCAAAAAAATCGGCAATGGTTTCACAAGTTAAGTCATCGGGAGTTGGTCCTAAACCCCCGGTAAAAATGAGTATTTGCGCTCTTTGCGTCGCAATTTCGATAACTTGCTTTAATCTATCAACATTATCGCCCACAACGGTTTGATAATAATGAGGAATACCTAATTGAGCTAACTGTTGCGCTAAATATTGAGCGTTGCTATTAAGTATATCTCCTAGTAACATTTCTGTACCGACACAAATAATTTCTGCACTCATAGAGTTTGGGAATTGGTAATTGGTAATTGGTAATTGGTAATTGGTAATTGGTAATTGGGAATTGGTAATTGGTAATTGGGAATGGCAAATTGGGAATTGGTAATTAAAATACGTGTAATCCGTGTAATCCTTTTTAATCGGTGATTAGAATAAATAATTGGCAAATAGTTCTCGAAGTGAGAATTAATAAGTTATATTATTGTATTGCTCGCGGTTATTCATACCCATCCCCCATTACCCATTACCCATTACCAATTACCCATTCCAAAATTCTTAGATTCCATGGGATTTGCCAATTACCCAATTACGACGGAAATAACGAGCTAAGGATGACTCTTCTAAGGATAAATAAATTGGTCTTCCGTGAGGGCAGGTGCGGGGGTTGCGGGTACGCTGCCATTGGTCTAATAGTTGCTGCATTTGTGGCAAATTCAAAATTGTACCATTGCGAATGGCACTGCGACAAGCTACGGCGACTTGGGCTGTGTTTAAATCTCCTCCTTTACTCAATTCTAATATTGCTTCGGCGCAATCCTCGCGCTGTTGAAGAAGTGCGGGTACTTGACGAATTGCCCAAAGTTGTTCTCCGAAAGGTTCTATTTCTAAATTAATCCGTTGTAACTGTTCTATTTGTGCGGGAGATAATTGATATAGAATTATTGCTGGTTCACACTTTACTAATTGCCAATGTTCGCAAAGTTGTTCGTACAATACTCTTTCGTGGGCTATATGTTGTTCTACTAACCACATTCCCCCAGGATGCTCTGCGACTATATAGGTTTTGTTTACTTGAGCAACTGCTTTTAAAGGAAATGTTGTAGAGAGGGGAGAATTTTTTGTTATTGTATGAGATTTCAATTGAGATTTATCTAAATTGTCGTTTTCTTCAAGATTTATTCGGTTGAAGTTGTAACCGCTTTTTGCTTCTGCGGCTTTGATTAATTTACCTACTCGCGTTACATGGCAAGATTCCTTAATGGTGGAACAATTAACCGTGAGTGCTTTGTCAATCGATTGAGTAATTTGTTCTTGCCAATAATCAAGTTGGTTGAGGTAAATTTCTGTTTTCGCAGGGTTGCGATTCCAGTTAATCTGACTTGGGCAAACACACAAGTGTAAGAAACAAACCGGATAGCGATCGCGAGGTAATGTTTTATGAAATGCTCCAATAATAGTTTGTTCGAGTTCTGGAGACTTGACTATACGTCCATTTACTGCTATTCGTACCCAGTCTGGACGATGACGATGACATCTATCGGGTAATCCGATGACTAATGAAAGTGAGGAATTGTCAGGGTTATTTAATTCAACTTTTAATTCTTGTAAATCTGATGGATGCACTCTATGGAGAAACTGAGACAAAGTTTCCTTGATATTCGCGGTAGGATAAATTGCAAACCATTCCCGTCCATTTTGCCAAACTTGCCAAGTAACATGGGGATGACACAAAGCAGTTTGTTGAATTAACCCTTGTACTGCTCTCATTTGCTGAGGGATTGAAGGTAAACCCTGACGACGAGCATTACAATTACCGAATAAATTAGAAATTACGGCTACTGTACCCGGTGCGATCGCCGTTGCTTCCATCCTTAAAGCTTCTCCTCCATTACCATAAACAACTCGCCAACCGTTAGACTCTGTTTTTTGTTCGAGGTGATTTGCTCCACGACTGAGAATTTCTAAATCGGCTAAGGTTGTTAAACTGTGCAGCGCTTCACCGCGAAAACCCAAACTATTGATTTTCCATAAATCACTACAAGAGCGTATTTTACTAGTACTATGAGCGCTTGCGGCTTGTTGTAAGTCGGATAGACTCATTCCACAACCATTATCCGCTACACGAATCTGCCACTGCTGGGGGTACAGAGAAACTACAATCCTTGTCGCACCTGCATCTAAGGAATTTTCGATCAATTCCCGCACTACCGCAGCAAAAGAATCAATCACCTCTGAGGCTGTAATCAAATGTACGACTTCTGAGGGTAGAGCTTGGATAGTAGATGCCATAACGTAAATGTACATTGTAGGCGAAGATACATTTTACTCTACCGCACAATTATGTAACATGGAAACTGTTAATAGAAGTTAATACTTTTTAAATGATTTTAATGTTTTCATTTATACTTAAACACAAATATCAGCAATGTTTTTAATTTAACTTTTCATTGAGTTTGAATGGCACAATGTTTAGTGTAAACACTGAAGTTATTGGATTAAATAAAGTTATTTAAACAATTTCAGAAACATAAATTTGAGAATTATCTAATTTATTTTTAAGTTATATGCTAAAAGTCATGTAAAAATAATTTCATTTGTAGAAAAGTTTTAAGAAGTTGCATTGTTTATAGAAATGTAACTTCAAGTATTAGTAAGGTGAAAATACACAGACTTGAAAGATATTTTTTATTTTTAAAATAAAATTTATTTGTATAAAAAATATGAAAGAAAATGCCAGACTAAGTGAAGAATTTTTTCCAAACGAGCAAAACGAAGAAACTGGTTATTTACCATTTTCAATTATTCTGCCAGTTTATAACGAAGAGGATGGCATTAACGCAACACTCGATCGGCTCCAGGAAACTTTAAATATTGTTGATTGTACATACGAGATTATTGCTGTTAATGATGGTTCCACGGATAACAGTAGCAAAGTTTTAAACGCTCGTACTGACATCACAGTTATTCAACATCGTCGCAATCGGGGATATGGTGCTGCACTCAAGACTGGTATTCGACACGCTCAATATCCTTTAATAGTAATTACTGATGCAGATGGTACTTATCCTAACGAACGTATTCCCGAATTAGTAGCGTTAGCCAGACAAGCAGATATGGTTGTGGGAGCGAGAATTGGCGCGAATGTTAGTTATTCGACTATTCGCAAAATACCCAAATGGTTTTTGGTGCGCTTTGCTCAATGGATGACAGGATGTAAAATTCCAGACTTGAACAGCGGATTACGAGTATTTCGTAAAAGTGTGGTAGAAAGATTTCTCAAAATTTTGCCGGATACATTTAGTTTTACCACAACGATTACGGTGGCAATGCTGAGTAACAACTATATTGTGCATTACGAACCGATAGACTTTCATCATCGGGTAGGTAAAAGCAAAATTAAGCCTATCCGCGATACTTTGCGTTTTGTACAATTGATATTACGAACAGGAATGTATTTTGCTCCTTTAAGAGTATTTTTACCGATAGCTGCACTATTTTTTGGCGCTTTTTTGACAACACTATTCCAGGATATATTCATCCGCAACGACTTAACCGAAAGAACTTTGATTTTGTTTGTCACTACTACCCAGGTAACAATGTTTGCGCTGCTTGCCGATATGCTTGACAAGCGGACATAATCAGCATTTCCAGATTAATTAGATCAAAATTTAACTGCAATCTTGGCTTTATTATGTTCAGCCGATATTTACAAAAATCCTTAACTTCAGTAAATCGCTCGCGCTCTCAATTAATATTTTGGTTCAGCTTGAGTTTAGCTTTTGCAGCATTTTGCGGTATCTTAATGCTCAAAACAGCTTTGAGTAGCGACTATGCGGTATCTGATGATGTCAGACAGCACGTATTTTGGATGCAAAGATTTGTGAATCCGATGCTGTTTCCTGACGATTTAGCTACCGATTATTTTCAATCCCTCTCACCATTAGGATATATAACCTTTTACCGACTGCTAGCAAATATCGGAGTTGAACCGATATTTTTAAGCAAAATTTTACCGTTGGTACTCGGATTAATTTCAACAGCTTATTGTTTTGGAATTTCTATGCAGCTACTAGCAATCCCAACAGCAGCATTCCTGAGTACATTCCTGCTCAATCAAAACTTATGGTTAGCATCGGATTTAAGTTCATCAACCCCAAGAGCCTTTCTTTACCCGTTTTTTCTGGGATTTTTATATTACTTATTACGTGGTTCACTGCTACCACTGCTATTTGTGATCGCGTTATTAGGACTGTTTTATCCTTCAACATTGCTTGTAGCTATAGGAATTTTGATTGTCAGATTAGTAAGTTGGAAAAATGGAAGACTTAGACTGACGAGGGAGCGTCAAGATTATGTATTTTGTATAACTGGCTTGGGAGTTGCATTTATATCATTATTACCTTATTTTCTTTGGGAAAATGAATTTGGTTCAATGGTTACGGCAGCAGAAGCGAGAATGATGCCAGAATTTTTGCAAAACGGACGCACAGAATTTTTTGTCGATAATCCTATAGACTATTGGTTATTTCACAAGCGTAGCGGTTTTATACCCATACAGTGGTATCGAGGGGCTGTTGCTTCTCCAATCAAATTTTTATTGCATTTTCCCCAAATTTGGACAGGATTGCTACTACCTATTTTACTAAGTTATCCCCAAAGATTTACTTTAGTTAGCCATCTTAAAGGTATTGTGATTTTACTCCAGATATTTATAGTATCTTTTGGTTTATTTCTTGCCGCTCATGCTGTATTATTCAAGCTTTATCTACCCAGCCGCTTTCCCCAGCATAGTTTACAAATTATCATGCCTATAGCGGGTGCCATTGCCGTAATCATTATATTAGATGCACTTTTAGATTGGGCTTCAAATAGAACTGAGCAAAGACAACGACAAATTATAACCATAGCAGCTACAGTATTATTAGGAGTAATAATTTTTTTATATCCTAGTTATTGGCGGTTAAAAGTAACAGAATTTCCCCATAGTGGTTATGTAATTGGGCAAGCACCAAAACTATATGAATTTCTGTCCAAGCAACCTGAAAATATCATAATTGCCTCTTTAGCACAAGAAGCAGATAATTTACCAACATTCGCACAACGTTCTGTTTTAGTTAGCAAGCAATCCGCACTTCCTTACCATTTAGGATATTACCGCCAAATTCTACCTCGGATTAACGATTTACTTAGCGCTCAGTACTCTCAAAATGCAACAGAATTAAAAAATTTTGTGAAAAAATATAATGTTGATTTCTGGTTATTAGAGCCTACAGCATTTTCACCAGAATATTTTGCTACCCATAAATGGTTAAGTCAAAGACAATTTGAGCCAAAAATCAAAGAAATTACAAACAGTTTAGAACAGGGAAATATTCCCGCTTTAAAAAAAGTTCTAAAAAAATGTTCAGTCTTAGAGACGCAAGACTTGATTTTATTAAAGGCTCAATGCTTGTAAATATATTTTAATGGGTAATGGGTAATGGGTAATGGGTAATGGGTAATTGGGTAAAGATTAATAATCAGGCAGTTTTGACGGACAGGCTCGGTTAACACTTTTAACTATATACTTCAATTACCAACTACCAACTACCAATTACCGATTACCAATTACCAATTACCAATTACCAATTACTGCTTCTTGCGGTTGAGAATGAAGTAAACCATTTAATAATAATGCCGGACGTTCGCCATAAGTCCAAGCAAAAGCATGACGAAAAGCGGCATCTTGACAAGCCTGGAGCATTTCAAAGTCAATAATATCGTAGGTTAACAGATTTTCGTACTCGAATGGTAAACGTACATTATGTAACCCAGCATTATCAGTACAAATAGCGATATCAACTCCGGCATCAAAACAGCGATCAAACACCAACTTTAACTTTCGGATATCTTCCAAGGTACCCGTTTGAATATAAGTTGTCGGACATACTTCCAAACATTGTCCACGTCTTGCTACATCTTCAAGTAAATCTGGATATTGTAGGGGAATTTGGATACCGTGACCAATTCGCATTAAATAAGGTAGTAATTGTGGATGACATCCATCTTTAGTTTCATAAACGTGTCCGGTAGTATTTAAACCAACAGATAAAGCGTATTCGTAAAGTTGTATCCATTCGTTCATACGTTCCCCATAACCGCTATCTCCCCCAGCTACATCTATAGCACATACATACTGTCTACTTTGAGCGGCTAAATCGACAATCGCTTTGTTCACCTCATAGGGAAGCCGGGAGTGCATACACAAAATCTGACTGGTGACAATGGGATATTCGGATAATTTACTAGCTTTACCCACAACATCCACAATCTCAGCCATCTTGTCAATTCTCTGGGATTGACTTAAATGTTCTGGTGTTCGTAGGTAAGGAGTATAGCGTAGTTCCAAATATGCTAAATTTTCAAAAATGTAGGCACCGCGTACTAAACGATAAATAAAGTAAGGCAGAGTTTCTATAGTTTGGACACTTTCAACCAAAGTGTGCAACTCTAAATACTCTTCTAAGGTATTGCGTGGTTTGGTGTAAAACTCTTCAAATTCTTGATAATCACCGAAGCGTTGTACAAACTGATCAGAATGACGCTGGAAATATCCCCATAAAATCCGGGGTACAACCGAACCACCTAGATGCCGATGTAATTCAGCGTATAAAGCCATAACGAGATTTTATTTTAAAAATTTTATTAATATTAACAAAAACAAACAGTAAAAAAATATATACTCAATAAAATTTTTGTTAAAGTCTATCTGAATTCTCTAGTAACTTGAACTAGGGTGTGCAACAATTCCTTACCAGTACAGGGTTTAGACATAAATGCTTTCACGCCTTGATTTGATGCTTGATCTATAGTTGAATTTAATACTAACCCGCTAATAGCAACAATTTTTACTTGTGGATTGATTTTTTTTAACATCTTGATAGTAGTTTCACCATCCATTCCAGGCATCATCATATCTAGCAAGACTACATTAATTTCCCGTTGATATTTAGCGTATATTTCTACAGCTTCCATACCGTTAGATGCTGTTAACACGCGGTAATTATAAGCTTCTAGAGACGATTGAGTAATTTGACAAATAGCTGGTTCATCGTCAACTACCAAAATTAATTCCCCACTGCCATTAAGATTAGAACAGCGATCGCCATGAGGAATATCAGTATTTGGATTGGGTTTAATGGGTAAATAAACTTTAACGATGGTACCTTTATTTAATTCGCTATCAACATTGACAAAACCGCCGTGGTTCTTAATAATTCCTAAAGCAGTAGAAAGACCTAACCCCGTACCTTTACCCTGTTCTTTTGTAGTAAAAAATGGTTCAAAAATCCGTTCTTGAACTTGGGGATGTATACCTATTCCGGTATCGGCTATGGTAATTACAATATAAGCACCAATTTTAGCATCGATATTCATCTGAGCATGATGTTGATCGATGAACAGATTGGCAGCGGCAATTTCTAATTTACCTCCAGTCGGCATGGCATCGCGAGCATTAACAACCAAGTTGATTAATACCTGATGTAATTGAGTGTCATCCCCCCACACATAGCCCAATTGTTGGGGAATATTTACAGTTAATTGAATTGATTTAGGAAAAGTTTCTCTAACAATTTGTTCAATTTCTGCAATTAAATTTTTGACTTGAACTAAAGTACGTTTACCTTCAATACCTCTGGCGAAAGATAATAATTGTTTGATTAAACTAGCACCACGTTGAGTATTATTTTCTAAAGTTTTCAGCAATCGTAAATGTTGGGAATCCTGCAACTTTCTTTCTAATAATTGTACCGACATTAAAATTGGTGCTAACACATTATTCAAATCGTGAGCAATACCCCCTGCTAAGGTACCGATACTTTCTAAACGCTGGGTTCTTAAAAGTTGAGTTTCTAGTTGTTTCTTTTGAGTAATTTCAGTGTTTTCTGCCAAAATTGATTTTGGCTTTCCTTTTTCGTCTCGCAAAAGTGTCCAACGACTTTCAATAATAATATCCTTACCTTCTTTAGTTACTTGATGTAACTCACCTTGCCATTTTCCAGTATTAATAACACTCAATAATGCATCATCTTGTAATGAAGAATATTCTTTGTGTAGCAATCGCGATGCTTTTTTGCCATGAACTTCTGATGCTTCCCAACCGTAGATATTTTCAGCACCTTTATTCCAATATAAAATACGATTGTCAATATCTTTGACTAAAATTGCATTTGTTACTACGTCTAATAATGCTGCTTGTTCTTGAAGTTTTTGTTCTGCAAGTTTACGTTGGGTGATATCACGAGTTATTGCTAAATGTAAAAAACCATCGTTATTTTCATTTGGTAAGGGTACTGCATGAGTTTCCATCCAGCGACGGGTATTTTTTAATCCAATCATCTCGAATTCTAAAGATTCTTTATTACCGCGACAAACGCTTTCGTGCATTAATTTAAAAGCATTTTGATATTCTGGCATAATCGCAGAATATACCAATTTACCAATTAAAATATCGGCATTTTCTACTTCCATCATTGCTACTCCGGAGGCATTTATTTCTAACAGAATGCCATTTTGATCGATTAGTTTTATACATTCTGGTTCTGCATCAATGATTGCTCGTAAGCGATTTTCGCTTTGTTGTAAAGCTATTTTTATATTTTTAAATCTCAGAATATAACCTTTAAGCAGATAATACATTTGGGTAACTAATCCGAAATTAATCAAACCAGTAATTAAAAAAGCTGCAATTGCTCTTTCAAAACTGCGTTGAGACCGATTAATTTGATTTAATAATAAATTTTGCTCTCTACTCTCTATTGATTTAGTTAGACTTGTAATTTCATTTGTTAACGTGATTTTTGGAGATAAATCCCATGTTTTGTCTTGACTTAAATATAATTCTTTTCTTAATAAATCAATTTTATTAGTAATGTTTTGGGCAATTAATAAAAATTGCTGCTGTTCTTGATAATTATCTTCAGTTAAATCTTTTAATAATTGGATATTAATATCAATTTTTTGCCTGGCGCTAACATAGGATTTTAGATAATCTGCATCTGCCGGTATTCCATAATCAGCGATTTGAACATCTTTTAATGCTGAAAGGATTCTTTCCAGTTGAATAATGACTTGATGTGAATGATTTAAATTTCGTTGATTTACTTTTAAATTAATAGTATTACTACATAAAATCACTGTATTCGCAAATATTACGCAAAGTGTTAGTAAAAATACTATTCTGATTTTTTTTATGCTAGATGCTTTTATCATGTGTGGAGAAAAGATGATTTTTTATCAAATGCTATCGAGTTATAAACAAATATTTTTATAGCTTTGGATCGCATTGATTAAAATATTCGGAGCTACTGAATCGAAAACGGGTAAAAATGACAATAAGTCAAAATCAGCAGAATTTATTTTGCAAGCTTTTTGTTTAAACTTTAGGTTTAGGAAATCTAGAAAACCCAGAAGTGACTCGTTCAAAAATTAAGTTAAAAAATAAGGGATAAATAATGTAATACTTTTACCTATTTTTGTAAAGTCATGAATACAACATTTTTGAAAAATATTTTTTTAAGTTAACTGTATTACCTACCCAAACAGCCAAATTTCTCATTAATTTATAATTAATTTGATTATTATCAATTAACTCTCTATAAATCTACGTTGCTCTATACATCTTTTATACATTTGTTTTCCAGCCTCATATGCAAATCAAATTTAAAATACTACTGAAAATTTGCAACCGCAAACTGTTAATTATTTTACCAGGAATCAAGTCTCAAAATGTATTGCATGAATCAATTACGACAAAGGCAAAGGTAATTTATGTCACGAATTTATAATTATGTGACTATTTATTGAAGAATGTAGCCTGTAAGTCTTGACATTCTTTACTTGACGTGTAGATAATAATCATTTGTGAAAACTTTAGTTTAATAAGAATCTCTTGGCTAACGTTATTGTTATAGGAGCCCAATGGGGCGATGAAGGGAAAGGAAAAATCACGGACTTACTCAGCCGTTCCGCTGATGTTGTCGTGCGTTACCAAGGAGGGGTAAATGCGGGACACACCATTGTAGTCAAAGGTCAAACTTTTAAACTGCACTTGATTCCCAGCGGTATTTTGTATCCAGAGACCAAATGTATTATTGGTTCTGGAACTGTGATTGATCCACAGGTTTTAATTGGTGAATTAGATCAGATAGAGAGTTTAAATATTTCTACTAATAATCTATTGATTTCGGAAACGGCACACGTTACCATGCCCTATCACCGATTGATTGATCAAGCTTCCGAGGAGCGACGGGGAGTTCATAAAATCGGTACTACAGGTAGAGGTATCGGTCCAACTTATGCTGATAAATCCGAACGCACGGGTATTCGGATGTTGGATTTACTCGACCCGCAAGGATTGCGCGAACAACTAGAATGGACGATTAATTATAAAAACGTCATTTTAGAAAAGCTTTACAATTTACCACCCATAGATGCCTCAGTTGTAATTGAAGAGTATTTAGGGTATACAGAACGTTTACGACCTTATGTTGTTGATACTTCTTTAGAAATTTACCAGGCAATTAAACAACGTCGTAATATTTTGTTTGAGGGAGCGCAAGGTACTCTTTTAGATTTAGACCACGGAACTTATCCTTTTGTCACTTCCTCTAATCCGGTAGCGGGTGGAGCTTGTGTGGGTACAGGTTTGGGACCGACTGCCATCGACCGAGTAATTGGGGTCGCCAAAGCTTATACTACTAGAGTTGGTGAAGGTCCTTTTCCTACGGAACTTTCGGGTGAAATCGGAGAGCAATTATGTTCTATCGGAGCCGAATTTGGCACGACAACCGGACGTAAACGTCGCTGCGGTTGGTTTGATGCAGTTATCGGTCGTTATGCAGTACGAATTAATGGTATGGATTGTTTAGCAATCACCAAACTCGATGTCCTTGATGGACTTGAAGAAATCAAAGTTTGTGTCGCTTATGAAATTGATGGCGAACGCAGCGAACATTTTCCCACAAACGCCCGCAAATTTGCTCGTTGTCGTCCAATTTACAAAACTTTACCAGGATGGCAGCAGTCAACAAGCCATTGTCGCAGTTTATCCGATTTACCATCACAAGCATTAGATTATCTCAAATTTTTGGCTGAATTGGTAGAAGTTCCCATCGCGATCGTTTCCTTGGGTGCGAGTCGGGACCAAACAATCATTGTTGAAGATCCAATTCATGGACCAAAACGAGGATTATTACAAGCAGACGGAAGTCCTGTTTCTTTAAAGACTGCATAAGGTTGAGGTACAATATTCTCTTTGCTCGTATTGCTTGTATATTAAAAAGCTCGGTATCAACAATTGCCTTTCTTTTAACTGTAAACTAAACCCTAAACATTGATTAGAACAAAACTATGGAAATGATGGTCGAATGTCAAAAGCGACCAGAAGGAAGCAAAACAAAGGCTTTGCGTCGTTCTGGAGAAATTCCTGCCAATTTATACGGTCATAAAGGTACGGAATCAATTTCTTTGGTAATTAATGCCAAAACTGTCGAACGTTTGCTTAAAAAAGCTTCCGTGAACAATACTTTGATCGATTTAAAGATTAATGATATTCCTTGGCAAGGTCAAACCTTACTTAGAGAAGTTCAAGCTCATCCAGCCACAGGTCAACCTTTCCATCTCAGCTTTTTTGCAGTTGCAGGTCATGGTAAAATGACCGTCGAAGTACCTCTTAACTTTATCGGTAATGCGATTGGGGTAAAAGAAGAAGGCGGGATGTTAGATACTGTCATTACCGAAATGCAGTTAAACTGTCTGCCAGAGAACATTCCCGATGCAATTGATATTGATGTAACTAACTTGAAAGTTGGAGACAGCTTACACGTTAATGAGATTCAATTACCTGAAGGGGTAACATTAGTAGCAGAATCATCCGAACTTGTTGTTAGCGTTTTACCACCACAAGGTAGTGGAACTACAGACGATGGTGAAGCAGAACAGTCAGGTGCTTCTGGAATTGTGTAAAGGTTGCTTTATTTCATTAAAATACCAGGGGGCGAACTCCTGGTTTTTTTGTGCTTAAAACCGAATTATAGTTGTACCTGAGTTGGAGGATAAATGAGTACGGTTTCCATTCCAGAAACGATTGAACAGATGATGCAGCCTGGGTTCTATCCCCACGCAGTTAGAGAACCCATACAGTTGATTCAAACCCACTGTTCTTATGTATTGTTAACAGGAGATTATGCTTATAAGTTGAAAAAGCCGGTAGATTTCGGTTTTTTGAACTATTCGACTTTAGAAAAGCGACAACATTTTTGTCAAGAAGAATTACGCTTAAATAGCATTGCAGCACCATCTATTTATTTAGAAGTTTTACCAATTACTCGCGACGACGATAAGTATCAATTGGGGGGAAACGGGGCAGTTATAGAATATACGCTGAAAATGCGTCAGTTTCCTCAAGAGACTTTGTTTAGCGAAATGTTCGAGCGCAGAGAACTTCAAGAACAACACATAGTAAAACTGGGACAAGTAGTCGCTCAATATCATGCTCAAGCTGCCACTAACGATTATATTAGTTCCTTCGGAGAAGTATCCCAAGTACGAGCTGCATTTGACGAAAATTACCAGCAAACCGCAAAATATATTGGTGTCGCTCAGACACAGCAGCAATTTAACCAAACAAAAGATTATACAGACAACTTTTTTCGCGAGCGCACAGAATTATTTCAAAATCGTGTCATCAACAATTTTATTCGCGAATGTCACGGCGATTTACACTTAAGAAATATCTGTTTATGGCAAAATCAAGTAATGCTATTCGACTGCATCGAATTTAACGAACCATTTCGTTTTGTCGATGTCATGTACGATGTCGCATTTACAATGATGGATTTAGAAGCCCGAAACGGCAAAGATTTAGCTAATATCTTTCTAAATACCTATATCGAACAAACTGGAGATTATGAAGGTTTACAAGTATTGCCTTTGTATTTAAGCCGTCAAGCTTATGTCAGAGCAAAAGTAACTTCGTTTTTACTTGATGACCCTAGTGTACCCGAAACAGCAAAACAACAAGCAACTTCAACCGCTGCTGATTACTATCGTCTTGCCTGGGAATATACTAAACCAAGTCAAGGAAAATTAATTTTAATGTCGGGTTTATCCGGTTCCGGTAAAAGTACTACAGCAAGATACTTAGCTCGACATTTGGGAGCAGTTCATCTACGCTCGGATGCAGTACGAAAACATTTAGCGGGAATTCCTTTATTACAACGGGGTGGAGATGAATTGTATACCCCCGAAATGAATCAAAAAACTTATTCCCGATTGATGGAATTGGGTATTATGCTGGCTCGTCTTGGTTTTTCTGTGATTTTGGATGCAAAGTACGACAAACAGCAATTACGAGGTGAGATGATTGAAAAAGCAACTCAATATCAAATTCCCCTACATATTATCAACTGTACCGCACCAGAAGAAGTATTGCGCCAACGTCTTGTCAAGCGTACTGGAGACGTAGCAGATTCAACCGCCGATTTGCTACCATCACAAATGAAAGCGGCAGAAACATTTACCGACCAAGAAAAATCATATCTGAAAATTTTAGATACAACTCAGCCTCTAGAGGCACAATTAAAACAACTAATTAGCCAGTAACCCAATTATGGCAAACAAAAATTCTGGTAATTTTTTACCTCTCTCGCAAGGCTTTCTCTCTCAACTGATATTTGGGGTATTTTTAACTTTTGTATTTTACCTCTATTCTAGAGAATGGAATTTAAGTATCTTCCTCGGAATATTAGGAGGGTTAGGTCTAAGTTTGTTTACCACGTCTACAAAGGCTGGTCCCAATCCTGAGACTGTCGCATCTTCCGATGGTATAGATGCTGGACTCAAATATTGGTTATTTTTCTTACTGAGCTTGATAATTTTGGGGTATCAACCAGAGACAAGTATTTTACTCAGTGGATTAGCTGGTTTGGCTGCGGGCTTTATTTTTGCTTGGTGGGGAAGTAAGGAACCAACCGTAACAAAGCTCTCAAATCAAATTCAGCAAGATGAAGACGAAGTAGTTCCCTCTGGACAGCGAATGAATTTGCAGCGCAGTCGAAAATCTACACGTCGTTACCGTCGTCGTTCTGGAATCAACATTAAGTTTTGGGAAAGGTAGTTGACACTTAAGTTAGGAGTTAGGAGTTAGGAGTTAGGAGTTAGGAATTAGGAGTTAGGAGTTAGGAGTTAGGAGTTAGGAATTAGGAGTTAGGAGTTAGGAGTTAGGAGTTAGGAATTAGGAGTTAGGAGTTAGGAGTTAGGAGTTAGGAGTTAGGAGTTAGTTGACAGTTAACCTGTAATATGCATACCTGTTAAGAGTGAGGATTGTTACAACTTTGACCTTTGACCTTAAACCTTAAACCTTAATAACTTGGTTTTGAGGTGCTTGTTAATTTCAAATTGCAACAAGTTATGTGATGAAATCCTATTTTTAACTCATAACTCCGGTAGTACTAACTCCTAACTCATAACTCTTCACTCATCACTTAATAAATATTATGTTTTTATATCTTTCTAAACTACTACCTCTATTCTTTTATCCCCTTGGGTTTGCCTGTATTTGTTGCATTCTTGCGCTTTTCATGATATGGAAGCGACCCCGTGTAGCAGCATTTTGCATTGCGATCGCGCTATTTGTATTGCTGTTTAGCTCTAATGCTTGGGTTTCTCGCTTTCTAGTACGTTCTTTGGAATGGCAAAATATTCCATCAGGAGAATTACCAGCAGCAGAAGCAATTGTAGTTTTGGGTGGTGCAACTAAATCGAATTATGAACCGCGAACAACAGTAGATTTAAGCGAATCGGGGGATAGAGTTCTCTACGCAGCCCAACTTTATCGTCAACAAAAAGCACCTTTAATTATTGTCAGTGGTGGTCGTATAGATTGGCGGGGTGGAGGTATACCAGAGTCGGAAGATATCGCAAAATTACTGATATTTATGGGAGTGAAATCTGAGGATATTATACAAGAACCAGACTCACTGAACACTTATGAAAACGCCATAAACGTTAAAAAGATTCTCTTAGAACGCAACATCGACCGTATATTATTAGTGACTTCAGCAATGCATATGCCGCGATCGCTAGCAATTTTTCAACATCAAAAGATTGAAGCGATTGCTGCACCTACTGATTTTCTGGTTACGAAGGGTGAAATTCAAGAATTAGCTAGCACTCCTAAAGGTGCAATTTTAAATGTGTTACCTGATAGCAAAAATTTGGATAACTTTACCATCGCTTTAAAAGAGTACATTGGTATGGTTATATATCGTTTGCGTGGATGGGTTTAAGTAATAGGGGGATGGGGGGATGGGGTGAAATAAATAATAATTATGAACTAACAACCAACAACCATCAACTATCAACCAACAACCATCAACTAACAACCATCAACTAACAACCATCAACTATCAATTATGTCTGAAGAATTACAGAGAATAGTCCCGTCTGGTTCATCTCAAATACAAGAAAATATTGCAGCTAGTGAGACAACTTACCAATTTTACCGAGAAGTCGAAGTGCGTTCGGAATTTAAAGTTTATTGTGAATGGTATTATTGTACTGCTAAGAATAATCGCGAACAACTCGAAAAAATGCGCGGCGAACTGAATATATTTCAGTGGTTTCGCCGCAAAAACTAAATTTAATCAGTTTAAATTGTCTCTAACTCCGAAGTACGTAAGTGGGCTTTAAACTTTTTAGTAAACTTCACCTGAATCGGGAAGTTAGCACTAACAGGTCTTTCTTTCCATTGAGTAACAATAGCAATCACTTCTCCTTCTAAACCTTTGATATCAAAAGCTTCACCACGATGATCGGGATGGTGATAAACTACCACAGATTCAGTTACGCGGACGCGATCGCCAACTTTCATATCACTATTTACATTTAGCTTTTGGTTTTCCACAACTGTCGTCACAGCTATTCCTCAGTTAATTTGTTTTTTAATCAAAATATAGACTGCTTGCCACTTTAAATTTTGTTTAGCTTTTAAATATGCCACAGAAGCTACACACACAACTTCCATAGCATCAAGACTGTCATAGTTAGAAATTTTATAGTTAAATATAACATCAACCATAAAACTTATTTGTGAGGAGTAATTCTCACTGGGGAAACTACAACCCCCTCTATCCCCTCAACAAAAGCATTAGGGACTACCTTTCTCAGAATATTACCACTACCATTACAATCAGCATTAATCAAAAAACCATTACTGGCACGAAACAAACCACGCTTTACTCTTTTACCCAGATAAACTTCACGTTTTTCAATTGGTTCAAAGTCGGGAAAAGAGCATTTAGAAGTATAATTTTCTGATGTTGTCACCACAGAGATTCCTACCAACTGACATTTATAAGTCAGCATCTCAATAAATCGAGCATGAGGAATACAAACAAAATTTTGGTTTGTTCTATTACTAAGATTAATCGATTGCTTCCACAAATCATTCTTTCCAATTACCAGTGTCCCGATACGGTTTGCTGCCAAGTAATCTACAATTAAACGACTTGCTTTATGCAGATAATCAATTATCTTACAATTACGTTTATGAGTTAATTTTTGAATTCTTGTTGATGTTTTTCTGTCTCCTCCTAATCGAGATTGTAAACCAGCTTTTTTCTTATTGTAATAAGCATTGATATTTTTCAGTGGTTTGCCATTTAATAAAATCGGTTGAAATGAATTGGAGTTTGCAGTAATAGCAGCCAAATTATCTAAGCCAATATCAACACCTGCAATGTATGTATTATCCGGCTTTTTAGCTATTTCATTTTTGAAATAAACAACTTCGATAACATAGTGATCAGTTCTAGGAATCACTCTAACTTGATGTACATTATCAACTTTTGTGGGTAAGTAAATCTGTGTTCCACAAGGGTTAATAAATCCTTTTTTTAACTGCTTTTTACTGACTGCTTGATTCGTGTATGTTACTACAAATCTACCAGATTGTTTATGTTTATATTTTGGTAATTTTGGTCGGGCTAAAAACTTTTCTGGATGAAGAAAATATTCATTCGTTGCTTTTTTGAAAGATTGCCAAGACTCAGATAATCTGATTAATACTTGTTGACTTACCTTTGGTGGTAATGCTTGATAATCACTTGTTGATTGACAGATTTTTTGAACGGTATTGTAATTGATGTATTCGTGAGAAAATATAAATTTCTGCCTGATTAAATAATTTGCATAATTAAACAGATTTTTTGCTAAAAAACTATTATTATCGACTTCATGCCAATAACGATGATGTTTGTCAATAATATGTTTTTCAACTAAATACATAAATACAATACGTTGCTCGCACTCAAAATTATTTTTAACTATTAGCGTCTGCTTGTCAATCAATCTGTAATCAATGATAGGAATTGTTGATGTTTGTTTATATTTATGGCGAAAAGATTTAATACAAAAGCGAGAGCCATCTAGACTTCACCGTTGACAGTTGTTACAAGCACAAACATCAAGGTAAATTAAAAAGCACTAAAAGCCACCTGACATGAAAGCAAGAGGTCTAATCCTTATATCTTCACCCTTTATGTTTACTTTGGTCAACTAGTAAACGGAATTGGTAATGGGTGATGGGTAATGAATGGGTAATGGGTAATTAAATTTGTGAAATCAGTGGAATCCCTTTTAATCCGTGGTCAGGAATTGGAAATTAGAAGCTATTAACTCCTCACTCCTAACTTTTCTCCCCATCTTTCTCAAACAAGGGTTGCAATTTATTGCAAAAATCTGAGAAAATGAAAACAAAATGAAAACTACCTAAAGATAGAATTATTTCCTGTGAAACTTGACTCTACTCCCATTACCTTGACTGGTACTTTAACCCCAAATCAGGAACCGAAAATTGCAGATGCTCCATGTCACTATAAGCCTACTTATGAAACGTTACATGAAGCATCTCCAGAAGAATGCGAAGATAATTCTACTCAAAAATCCCAATCTCCACTATTCATTTTTGGAAGTACCTTTATTACGATTTTTTTCGCAGAAATCGGTGACAAAACTCAGCTATCAACTTTATTAATCAGTGCGGAATCTCATTCTCCGTGGGTGGTATTTGTTGGTTCTGGTGCAGCATTAATTACAACAAGCTTTTTAGGTGTAGCTTTGGGTAGTTTGCTAGCTAAACATCTTTCTCCAAAAGCAATAAATAAAGCCGCAGGAGTCAGCTTACTACTGATTTCTCTGATGCTATTTTTAGATTTAATTATTGCTTAAAAATTATTTTTTACAACTCCTCACTCCTAACTCCTCATTCCTCATTCCTCATTCCTCACTCATAACTCATTATGGACTTACATCTTTTAGGAATAAGTTTTATTACAGTTTTTTTGTCCGAATTAGGCGATAAAAGTCAACTAGCTGCGATCGCGCTTTCGGGACGTAGTAAATCTCCTCGTGCAGTATTTTTTGGTACTGCTTTAGCACTGCTACTAACCAGTTTATTGGGAGCATTAGCAGGAGGTGCAGCAGCAGAATTGTTACCTACACGTTTACTCAAAGCAATTGCAGCAATTGGATTTGCCATACTTGCAGTGCGTTTGTTATTTTTCGATGAGGAAGAATCATAAGTTGATTGTAGAAGTCGGGTTTTATTAGATTTGTAAGGGTGTTACAGATATTTATACTAAAAAACCCGATTTCTGGTTAATCTGTTGGATCAAGAAGTCGGGTTTTTATTGAGCAAAAATTATTGATAACTCCGGTGGTACTAACTCCCGTCCTCCCAACTCCCAACTCCCGTCCTCCCAACTGCTAACTCTTTTACTGCTTGCAATACCAGGTAAAAAGAGTACCACCTACTGCTAATTTTACAGTTTCAATAAACCAGTAAGCCCCATGCATTAAATTCATATTTGCGGGAACTTCAGCGACTTGAAACAAGTTTAATTGCAGTCCAATAGCCGACATTTGGGGAGTTAATAAATAAGTATCGACTAAAGCAATAGCGAGCATTACAGTTGCTAAAATGATACCGTTTAGCTGCCAGTTCAATTGATTTTTATTTAAAGCCAAAACCCCAGTTAATATTAATCCCGCACAAAGTAATTCAACTCGGTTGAAATTCCAAAATATTGTATAACCAGCCGTTGCAAAACTCGATTGAGTCATCATTCCAGAAACATAAAGACTAGGCATAATTACCCAATCTAAAAGTAAGCTAGCACTCAGCCAAAAACCTAAAGTGATGATGACAATATTTTGCCAAGCTGGGCGCTTGAATTCTATGCTGGAAGTGGAAATAGTATTCATGAAACAAAATATAATTACTTAGTTATATTTTTAGTGTGAAACAACATAAGTTGTTTTGACTACTCATCTCAACTATCCTTTACAAAACAGATCAAAGGTTAAAGGTTAAAGGTCAACTGTCAAAACGCGGTATATTTTATGATATGAGGATTGGGGGAAAAGGATAGATGCCAAAAATAATAGCTATCCTCAACGGTAAGGGAGGAGTCGGTAAAACCACTACCTCAATTAATCTTGCAGCATCTTTTGCGGAGAAAAAAAAGGTACTTTTGGTAGATGCGGATGCACAGGGTTCGGCTAGTTGGTGGTTCTCTAGGAGTGATTTGGGGATGGGCTTCGATCTATCTCAAGAGACAAATCCCAAATTATTAAGTAGTTTACGTTCGATAAAAGGTTACGATTTAGTAGTAGTCGATACGCCCCCAGCGCTGCATTCTCAAGCATTAGCAGCAGTAATCACAAATGCAGATTATTTGGTTTTGCCAACACCCCCAGCACCAATGGATTTAGCCGCTTTGATTGATACAGTCAAAGAAGCAGTTACTCCTGCGGGTACACCCCATCGAGTACTGTTAACAAAAGTGGATACGCGAAGTTTGAGAGAAGCAATAGAAGCTCAAAATACTCTTTTAAAGTTGGGAATTCCTGCTTGTAATGCGTTTATTCGTATTTACAAAGCCCATGAAAGAGCGGCGCTTGAAGGTGTGGCGATTACTCAGTGGCGAGGAAAAAACGCACGGGAAGCGGAATCTGACTATCGTCGCGTGGCTGATGAATTACAGCGTGATTGGAGGAAATAATGGCTAAAAAACGTCTTTCAGATTTAATCGAAGAAGAATCAAATAAAACGACTGAAAGTGAATCAACTATTGATGTCACTGCATCGGAGGTAAAAGAAGTGAATCAAGAAAAAACCACCCCATCTTCTAATGTTGATTTAGAAGCGACTGTTAAAGAATTACAAAAAACTCTCGAAAAATCTCAAAAGAACGAAGAAACTTTACGGCAGCAAGCTAAAGAGTTTCAATCTACAATTGCCAAACAAGATAAATTATCCCAGCAATTGCAACAAGAAGTAGAAGAAGCAAAAAAAATCGGAGATTTGCAAGATACTCTTGAAGGATTAAAGCAAGAATTAGAAACAGCACGTCAAGGCGAAAAAACTTTACAACAAGAAGTCGAACAATTGCGATCGGCTTTATCAGATAAAGAAGCACTCACAGAAAGACTCACAACAGAGCTTTATGCAGCGAAAAAAGATGCTTTACAATTAGCCGAAGCTAATACCAAACTTACAGCAGAAGTTAATACAGCCCAAAAATTTGCAGCCAAACAACCTCTTGCTAAGCAACAGACGGCAAAACAACCTCTTGCAAAACAACCAGTTCCCAATCAATCTGCTATCGTTCAACCCAAAAAAAATTACTCATCCACATTATCTTATAGAAAATCTTACTCCCGTCCAACAGGTCCTTTACCTGACAAACAACCCCAAGAATCTGACACTTCTGCTCCGATGTGGTTATTGGATTAATAACCACCGGAGTTGGGAGTTAGGAGTTAGGAGTTAGGAGTTAGGAGTTATGAGTTAGGAGTTATGAGTTAACAACCAACCACTAACAACCACCAACCAACAATCATCAACCATCAACTAACAACCAACCACTAACAACCAACAACTATCAACCAACCACTAATAACTAAAATGCAAAATTTCTTTTGCGGTAATTTGTGGATGTTCTAAATGAGGAACGTGTCCGCTATCTTTAATCCAGATGAGTTTACTATGAGGAATTGCCCTTGCAAATTTTGGGGCATCCTTAATACCTAATATTTTATCTTGATCGCCCCATAGTATTAATGTTTCTTGGTTAATTTCTTCAAGTTGCTTTGGTTCAAAAGCTTGATAACCACCACTTTTTGTAAAAGCAATCAAGGCTTGATTCCAATTGGGCATTTCTAAATGTAAGGCACCACAAAATAAAGCATCTTCAGTTGCTAATTGTTTGTTTTGATAAGCTGTACGACTTATACTTTGACGTATTTTACGATTTTTTAAAAATTCTGTTGCCAAATAATCTAACGGTGGAAACATCAATTTACTTATTGGTGAACCACCAGTTAAACCCGCACTATCAATTAATACTAATTTTTCTACTACTTCCGGATAAGCTAAAGTAAAATCAATCGCTGCTGCACCTCCCATTGAAGCACCGACTAATATTACAGGTTGATTAATTAAAGTTTTCCAAAAGCAGTAAAGATGAGTTTTAATTTCATTTGGGCTAAACTTGATTCCAGTAAGTCGATCAGTAAAGCCAAAACCTAATAAATCAACAGCCCAAGTTTGATTTTCTGCTGCTAATAACGGTAATAAACGACGGTATTCTAACACCGAACTATCAAAACCATGTATCAGTAAAAACGGTTTACCACCGCTACCTTGATGCACGTAAGTTGTAGTGATTGCCTGCTTACTTAAAGGAGTCGTTAAAGGTATTTGCTGTAGAGTTTGAGCCAGAGCAATTGAAGCAGATTCCGTTAACTGCTCAACCCCGGTAGGAAGAAATTTAGGAAACTTAGGAAACATAAATATTAATTAAAAATATTAATTAAAATATTAATTAGTTTACTTTGTGATGGGGTTTAATTTTGCTTTAAATCGGTAGCAGCATTAAAAGTTATTTGCTTAATCTGTGCTAAATCAAGCTGTATAATTTCGTTGTCATATCCCAACCATAAAAGATACTCAATATTACCAGCAGGACCAGTTATCGGCGACCAAGTTAAACCTTTGTAATGCCATCCTAACTCTATAGCAGTTTGCAAAACCTGAAAAATGGCATCAGCTTGGTCATTAGGGTTACGTACAACCCCTTTCTTTCCAACTCGGTTTTTGCCAACTTCAAACTGTGGTTTTACTAATAACAAAGCTTCCCGAGGAGATTGTAGAAGATTCCACAACGCAGGTAAAACCTTCGTTAAAGAAATAAACGATACATCTACCACAGCTAAATCAGGAAAGTCCTTTTGATCAACCTCTCCTCCATCTCCATACAAATCTTCTGGAGTCAAATGCCGTAAATTAGTACGCTCACGTAAAATTACCCGCGTATCATTTCGCAAACGCCAATCAACTTGTCCATAACCGACATCAATACCGTAAACTAATTTTGCTCCAAATTGCAGTAAACAATCAGTAAATCCACCAGTAGAAATTCCGCCATCCAAACAAACACGTCCTTGCACGGGAATCGCAAAAGTATCCAAAGCCTTAACTAACTTTTCCCCACCACGAGACACAAAACGCGACTTCTGCTTAACCTTAATTACAGCCGCTACATCAACAGATGTTCCCGCTTTGTCCACCAACTGATTATCAACCTGCACCTCACCAGCTTGAATCAACCGCTGCGCTTGCTGACGAGAGGAAGACAAACCAAGTTCTACTAACAGAATATCAAGTCGTTGTTTCATTGAGAATTGGTAATTGGTAATCGGTAATTGGGGATTGGTGATTGGTAATCGGTAATTGGGGATTGGTGATTGGTAATCGGTAATTGGGGATTGGTGATTGGTAATTGGATTTCTCCCCATCTTCTCCTTACCTATTACCCATTCCCTATTACCTATTACCCATCCCTGTCCCTATTACCCATTACCTATTACCCATTACCAGCGAAATTAAATATCTATTTCGCTCAACTCCCTTGTCATATAGTCAAACGGTTCATCAACAAAACTGGTATCAGATATACCGGATGCGGCTACTTGCTCTTTAACCATATCTTTCATGATTTGGATACCGGCAACTGTGGGAGCGATGGGTACTCCTAAAGAGTTGTAAGTTTCGCGTAAACCTTGCAATACTCGCTCGTCCAACACATCCATGCTGCCAGCAACTAAAGCATAAGTTGCGTAACGCAAGTAATAATCCATGTCCCGCAGACAAGCCGCATAACGACGGGTAGTGTAAGCGTTTCCACCGGGACGAATCAACTCTGGCTGGTCTTCAAATAATTTCACGGCAGATTCTTTGACAATGAAAGCAGCATTAGAATTGATTGCAGCAGCAGCTTGTACTCTTTGGGTACCGCTTTCAAAATAAGATTTAAGCGAATCTACTGCATTTCGATCAAAATAGCGACCGCTAATGTCATAATTCTTAATTAAATTTGTTACAGCATCTTGCATTTTTATTATTCCCCAATCATTCTTGACTATGATTTGATATTAATTTGGCTAACTATCCATCAAAAAAAACCTATTTTGTGGTAACTTAGCCAAAACTTGGCACAAAAGTAATCCATACTACTTAAGGATTCTATGCCAAAGTTGACCCACATCTCTATGAACTTTTATTTTTGTGTAGATGATTTAATAAAAGGTTAACATGACCTTTAGAATATAAAATCTGTAACAAATGATACTATTTTTGGACTCCCCTATATTTAGGATATTCCAGGTGTGTCAACAAGTGGTTTCAGCAACAGAAGGGTCAACAGTTTTTGAATATTTCAGTTTTAATCCATTGCGTATTGGCAAGTAAGGAGTAACCATGACAACCCCACAAGAAGTCTTGAAAATGATTCAAGACCAAAAAATTCAGATGATCGATCTGAAATTCATCGATATGCCAGGGATTTGGCAGCATTTAACAATGTTCCAAGACCAAATTGATGAAAGTTCTTTTACCGAGGGTGTACCATTCGACGGTTCCAGCATTCGGGGTTGGAAAGCCATCAACGAGTCAGATATGGCAATGGTACTAGATCCAAACACTGCTTGGATCGACCCTTTCATGCAAGAACCTACCCTCAGTATTGTATGTAGTATTAAAGAACCTCGTACAGGTGAATGGTACGACCGTTGTCCTCGGGTAATTGCTCAGAAAGCAATTGATTATTTAGTCTCAACTGGTGTCGGTGATACAGCATTTTTTGGTCCGGAAGCTGAATTTTTCATCTTTGACGATGTTCGCTTTGACCAAACCCAGAATTCGGGTTACTATTATGTAGATTCTGTAGAAGGTCGTTGGAATTCCGGTAAAGATGAAGGTCCCAACCTCGGTTACAAGCCAAATTATAAATCAGGTTACTTCCCTGTAGCTCCAACCGATACCTCTCAAGATATGCGGACGGAAATGCTGTTGGAAATGGCAAAATGTGGTGTTCCCATTGAGAAGCATCACCACGAAGTTGCTACCGGCGGTCAGTGCGAATTGGGTTTCCGTTTTGGTAAGCTAATTGAAGCTGCCGATTGGTTGATGATTTACAAATACGTGATTAAGAACGTAGCAAGAAAATACGGTAAATCTGTCACCTTCATGCCCAAGCCTGTATTCCAAGATAATGGTTCGGGTATGCACACCCACCAATCGATTTGGAAAGACGGAAAGCCTTTATTCGCTGGCGATCAGTATGCAGGAATGAGCGAAATGGGACTCCACTACATTGGTGGAATTCTCAAGCACGCACCAGCGCTGTTAGCTCTTACCAACCCCAGCACCAACTCTTACAAGCGTTTGGTACCCGGTTACGAAGCACCAGTAAACTTGGCTTACTCCCAAGGAAACCGTTCCGCTTCTGTGCGTATTCCTCTTGCTGGTGATAATCCTAAAGCCAAGCGTTTAGAGTTCCGTTGTCCCGATGCAACTTGTAACCCCTATCTAGCCTTTGCGGCGATGCTTTGCGCTGGTTTAGATGGCATTAAAAATAAAATCCATCCCGGTGAGCCTTTAGATAAGAATATCTACGAACTTTCTCCAGAAGAACTAGCTAAAGTTCCTTCTACACCAGGTTCTTTGGATTTAGCTTTAGAAGCTCTTGAAAAAGACCATGATTTCTTAATAGAAGGTGGAGTATTCACCGAAGACTTCATTGAAAACTGGATTTCTTACAAGTTAGACACTGAAGTCAACCCCATGCGTTTACGTCCTCATCCTTACGAATTTTCGCTTTACTACGATTGTTAATTTGGAATTATTTTCTAGATTTTGGTAATTTGCAAATAATTTCAATAATTTCAAAATACAAATTAAGCCACCCGTTTAAAGGTGGCTTTTTTTTGTTTCTCAGAGGATGTTTTAAAAGTATCCGGCGGTTTAAACCGCTACTACAGAGGCAAAGTCCACCTGCGTGGACTATATAATTTAGAACCCGCGCACCATCCGGGTTTTGTTCGTGTAGCCAAGGCAAAGGAAGAAGGGGGGATGGGAATAACTCCTCACTCTTAACTCCTAACTTTTAATTCCCCTCTTCCCAATCCAAAATCCAAAATCTAAAATCCAAAATCGAATTAGCTCATCGTCGCACAACTGCTGTCATAGCTCATCCATCCACCGGGAGTGATCTTTCCTTGAACTGGGTTCCAGTAGCGAGACATTCCTTCAGGAAGACCAATTTGCTCTCCGGCGCGTTCGAGCATTGACTGCTGACGATTTTTAATTGTTTGATAATGACCTTGCATTAAAGCACGTGCTTTTTCTTGAGTATTCATATCTACGTCCTTATATTTGAATCAATATTTAGTAAGCTTAATCTTGCTTTTCTTTATTCTACAAAAATTCTGTAACAATGGCTACGGTTTTTGCGGTTTGTTATCAAAACAAAATATAAATTTATGTTAAGTAGTTTCTCATTTTTATTTAACCTGACGTTAGGTAATTACAGAAGTCGGGTTTTGATGAGGATTTTGTGCTGTTACCGATGTTTATGTCGTAAAAACCCAAGTTATATGATTATCGAATCCTGCGAATACTTTTCTACCTGTACTGACGTTAATTTATTTGACAGGTGGTAACATCTGTTTGACTTGAATTTGTAACCCAGGAAATTCTAACGGAAAAATCATTGCATTCTCATCGAGAATAACTTCTTGTTGATAACCCTCTTCCCCAGGTTCTCTTAATACATATAACTGACGATTTATCACATCTAAAACCCAGTAATCCCTAATCCCACTTTTGGCATAGGATTTACTTTTTGTTTGCCGATGAAATTTCAAACTACTATCAGCAACTTCAATAATTAAATATATTTCCTCTGTTGTCGGATGGTGATCAGCGTAGTCAAGCGGGTCAATTTTCACAATTGAAATATCAGGTTCCGGTTCAGAAAATTGATTTAAAGCAATCGGGTCTTGGCTAATTATCCAAGCTAAACCATCTAACAGACTTACAAATAGTTTATAACTTCTTGCCACTGCTGAAGCATGGGCTGTACCTTTCGCACTCATCCAAATAATTTTACCTTCGAGTAGTTCCACCCTTTCATCCTCATCCAAGATACCACTGGCAGCCATGCGATGATATTCCTCAACATTCCACAGACGTAGGTTAAAGACAGTTTCGCTAGTTTGCATGGTCGGATTTTGGTTAATTAAATCAGAAGGATAGCTGAGTTGCGGTGCTATGACTTTATTTTAACGAACTAAGGAGATTGTTATACTCCAGGAAAAGGTAATAACTTTAATGAGAATAAATCAAAGATTTTCTTGAATTCAGGTATTACCCTCTGACAGAATGATGATCGAAATAGTTCTTTATTATTTTTAATTTCTAAATTTCCCCATGCTATACAGACGATTTGGACGCACCGAATTACAAATGCCTGTTTTCTCCTGCGGTGGGATGCGATATCAGTACAAATGGCAAGATGTACCCCAGGAGGAGATTCCTCATAAAAATCAGCAAAATTTGGAAGCAACGATTAATAAATCTCTAGAAATTGGTATTAACCATATTGAAACTGCTCGCGGTTACGGTACTTCTGAAGTACAACTAGGACGAATTTTACCGAAATTTCCTCGCCAACAACTAATAATACAAACTAAAGTATCTCCAAAAGCAGATGCAAAAGAATTTGAAAATACTTTGGAACAATCTTTAAAAAATCTGCGTTTAGATTATATTGATTTATTAGGAATTCACGGTATTAACAATAGGGAAACTTTAGAAAATACGATTCGTCCCGGTGGTTGTTTAGAGATTGCCAGAAAGTTTCAAGCCCAAGGAAAAATTAGATTTATTGGCTTTTCTACTCATGGCTCAACCGATATTATTATTGAAGCAATTAAAACCAATCAATTCGATTATGTCAACCTGCATTGGTATTATATTAAGCAGGATAATTGGGCTGCAATTGAAGCCGCTACCCATCATGATATGGGAGTATTTATCATCAGTCCTTCCGATAAAGGTGGTAGACTTTATGATCCACCGGAAAAATTAGTAAAGCTGTGCGATCCTTTATCACCGATGGTATTTAATGACTTATTTTGTCTGAGTCATCCTCAAGTACATACTTTATCATTGGGTGCAGCAAAGCCAACAGACTTTGACGAACATCTCAAAACTTTAGATTTATTAGATCAAGCCTCAGAAATATTACCACCAATTTTGACTAGATTAGAACAAGAGGCGATCGCCACTTTAGGAGAAGACTGGGCGAAAAATTGGCACGTAGGATTACCCAAACACGAAGAAACACCAGGAAATGTAAATATCCCGATGATTTTGTGGTTATGGAATCTAGGTGTTGCCTACAACATGAAAGAATATGCAAAAATGCGCTATAACCTTTTAGGAAGTGGGGGACATTGGTTTCCCGGTAATAAAGCCAGTCAAATTAATCAATTAGATTTGCGCTCGTGTCTGCAAAATAGTCCTTATGCTGATGTAATTCCCAGCATTCTTGCAGAAGCAGATCGGATTTTAGGAGGTGAAGAAGTAAAACGTTTATCGCAAAGTTGATGGTTGATAGTTGACAGTTGACAGTTGACAGTTATTATCCAGAAGTCGGGTTTCTTTGAGAGGATGTTTTGAAAGTCTGGCGACTATAAGTCGCAGCTACACAAACCGGCACCCGCCGTAAGGCGGGTTCTAAATTACTAGTCCACACAGGTGGACTTTGTTTGTGTAGTAGCGGTTTAAACCGCCGGATACTTTTAAAACATCCTCTGAGAAACCCGACTTCTCTGCCCACAAAAATTAACTAAAATAACCTTCCATAACAAGCTATACATTTATGATCCGGATTGGCTTGATTCTTCAACCAAGCCCACATTTGGTCACCAAATGAAAAATGCCACCATTCTCTAGGATTGCGTGTAAATCCAGCTTTTTCCATCACATCTTTTAATAACAAACGGTTAGCGTGATAATGTAATGCTTGTTCGTCTTGAATCTGAGCATAATAATCGGGAAGTGACCTATCTGAAAGCTCATCAATTGGTGAACCCATATCTACAACTTGTCCCATTTCATCAACTAAGGTGACATCCACCGCAGCACCCGTAGAATGGGGAGGAGGTGTTTTTTCATCTAGACTCGGTTCAGCCCAAATTTTGTAAACCTCTTGCCAAATACTTTGTTTTTCTACTTCTGATAAATTAGATTCAATCAATCCTTTTTCTTCTATAACTTGGGAAAAAGTATAATTAACCATAAATTTTTGTACCGCAACAGGACGATAAGCATCAAAAATTTGAATGCGCCAATCTGGACGCAATTGTTGTAGATATGTTTGAGCTTCTATCAAATATTTAACAACAGTTTCACGAATAAAATAAGGAGAATGTTCTCCATAAGGAGCGCCCAATTTTTCATAAGGATGAGGAGATTCTACCGCAAACTCTCTCAAAGGAATTTTGATAAAAGCTTCGCCACATTCAATAATTTCAATATTGTGATAAGGTCTCATTATTAGTTAATAGTTGACAGTTGACAGTTGGTGGTTGTTGGTTAATTTCCCCCCATCTCCCCATCCCCCCATC
>NZ_JADEWL010000112.1 GCF_015207665.1 Plectonema cf. radiosum LEGE 06105 | reverse complement strand
CCTATTACCCATTACCCATTACCTATTTAAATAATAATTTAGGATTAAATTTATGAATAAAATAGCCGCGATCGCGATTAGACACTGGAAGCCGGTAATACTTTGGAACATATTAGTTTTAGGGATAACTACTTACGTCGCTGCAACTACACCCCGTGTGTGGAGTGCAACAACACAATTAACGATTCCTGGAACAAATGGCAATTTGGATGCTAGTTTGGGTATTTTGGGTTCTTTAAGAAAAGGTGATTCTAGTATTTCTGCACCTGCAAATGGTCAATTAGAAATACAGAAAAGTATTTTAACCAGCGACACTTTGATAGAAAAGGTACTTAGTATAGACCCTTTAAAAAATGATTTTAAGCTGCCTACTTATAAGTCTCTATTCCAAGTTTATATCGATGAAAATGCCCGCATTCTTACCGTAAATACTAAAAGTTTATCACCAGAGCTAGCAAAATTACGAACAAGCAATCTGCTCAAATTATATCAAGAGCGACTCAAAGAACTCCGTCAACAAAACCGTTTATCAAAAAGGCAATTTAGTGCAGTCGAATTAGAAGATGCTAAAAATAATTTATTATTAGCACAACAAACTTTAGCACAATTTAAGCAGTCTAGCGCATTAGTAGATGCTCCCGAACAAACAAAAGCAATTGTTACTACCATTGATGGTTTAACTAAAGCTCAATTAGAAGCATTATCTTTAGCCGAATACAACCAAAATCGCGTTAATACTTTATCAACTCGTTTGGGAATGTCACCAAATCAAGCAATTCGTTCTTTAAGCTTGGGTGAAAATAAAGACTATCAATTTATCCAAGAAAAACTATCACAAATAAAAGCCGATTTAGCCCGGGAACGTGCTAAGTATACTGATAACCATCCTGTAGTTAGAGAACTTTTTCAACAGCAACAAGTGTTATTAAATCAGGTACAAACTCAAATTAATCAAACTGCTGCGGGAACCTCAATCGATACTACAGTGAGTACTGAAGGACAAGGACGCGCTAATTTAATTCAACAATTAATTCTGGCAGAAACTGAGGCTTCTGGTCAACAAAACCGCGCTGAACAGATACAAAGTCAAATAAATCAACTCAAAGCAAACTTAGATTTTATCCCTTCTCAACAAGCAAGATTAGCAGAATTACAGCGTAATGTTGATGTCGCTGAAGGTGTTTATAAAGGTTTAGTCGCTCAAGTACAACAAACTAATATCGATGTTTTTGATGTTTATCCCAATGTCGAAATATTAGATTCACCTCGCGTTGGTAATAAGCCGATTTCTCCCAAAAAATCGTTAATGGGTTTAAATGCTGCTGTGGCAGGAATAATTGGTAGTATTGCTTTAATCTTACTTCTAGAAAGACGCAATCCGCTGTTAAGTCCTCAAGATTTGAAAGATATGAAATTCCCCATAGTTGTTTCTATTCCTCAATTCAAAGGTGGAGAATTAACCTGGGATTTAGATGATGATAAACAGGTAAAATTTCAACGTCTAGCTTCAGCAATTAGCTTGCAACATTTAGATAATCGTCATCTATTAATTACTAGCGCAATAGAAGGTGAAGGTAAAACAACTGTAACTTTAGGGTTAGCAAAAGCATTAGTAGATTTAGGTTTCCGGGTACTGATAGTTGATGGAGATTTTATCCGCGCAGAATTAACCCAAAGCTTAAGTTATACTCAGCAATTAGACAGCACAAATAGGGTTATCCCTATAGAACCCAATTTGGATTTATTGCCTACAGCACCACAAAGCGGCAAAATTGTCAAGATAGTATCTCAAGGACGCTTTCAACAAACATTAGCAAGTGCCGAATCTCGCGCTGAGTACGACTATGTTTTAGTGGATACTGCTCCAGTCAGCGCTACAAGTGCTACATCATTGATGACTGCTCAAATTCCCAACGTATTATTTGTCGTTAAACAAGGTATGAGTTTTAGTAACTCAGTTCGTGATAGCTTAGAACAGTTAATGGAACATCAAGCTCAAGTATTAGGTTTAGTTGTAAATGGTGTGGAAACTGCTGACAAACCTTATAAGCAAAGGTTAGAGGTTAGAGGTTAAACGTCTACTGTCAACTGTCCACTGTCAACTGTCAACTTTTCTTTTGCTTCCTTAATTCTTCTATTTGAGGAATTTCGACAACTAGTTGATATTTCGCGTTCATTTGTTCATTGATAAAGTCTTCTAAAAACCCTACTTGCTTTGGTGTTAGAGATTTTTTGCTGCGAACAGTTAAACGAATTTCTGGAGGATTAACTAACCAATTAGTTTCAGTTTTTACTAATTGTACTTCTTGAAATGTTAGGGTTTTATTCAGAAATGCTTTTTTAATATTGGCTTGCAAACGAGTTTGTTGAACTAAGGATATAAAACTCAAGCTCAGGGGAATTACTAGGATACCTGTAAATGCAAATACCCAACCCAAAGCTTTACGTGCTTGTTTGACTGGTGTATAACCATTAATAAAAAAACTAACCATACATGATAGTGTAATTCCTAACAAGTTAGTCAAGTAAAGCAAGGTTGCACCTAAACTTAAAGACCAATCAGCCTGTGCTAAACCCAGTCCAATTACGCATAAGGGCGGCATTAACGCTACAGCTATTGCTGTACCCGCTAAACTATTTTCAATTTTGGGCTGCACTTTAGCATAGCCGCTGATACCTCCGGCAACTATGGCAATTCCTAAATCTAATAAATTCGGTTGAGAACGAGCTAAAATTTCGCTACCATAACTAGAAATACCCGACAATAAGCCAATTATCCAAGCCAAACCAATGGCGATCGCACTTCCCAAACTCACTGCACGGGAAGCGGTGCGGAACAGATATACATTTCCTTCTAAAGCTCCATAGGCCAACCCCCGTATCGGTAACATCAAAGGTGCTATAATCATTGCTCCGATAATTACAGCAGTACTATTACTGAGCAAACCAAAAGTCGCGATCGCACAAGAAGCAAAAATTAAAATTAGGTAGCTAGAATCAACCGCTGATTCTGATTGTAGAATGTCTTGTAATTGCTTTAATTCAAATGGATGAACTTTGTTGCTAACCAAGACAGACAGCAGATGTTTTACTTTTTTGTACATATTTTTTATGCATATATTTGACCTACAAATTTTCCTAACAATTTGCCTAACAACCGCTTAAAATAAATTGTCGCGACCTAAAATGTTTGCGGAGATTCACAGCTAAACATAAACTGATACTTAACGAAAGTTCAACATCGGGATGTGACAAATGTCAAAAAAATCTACAATCAGGGACTATGACAATTGAAACAGCGGTAAATGAAGCCGTCGGTATCGAACAAAATCTCAAGCAATTTCTCTTAGTACTGTCTGTATCTCTAAGTGTGGCGACTTTACCGCAAATTTTTAGCTGGTTTCGCCAAATACCTTACACCCTATTGTTAGTAATTGCCGGTTTGGGTTTAGCCTTTGTTGATGTACGATTAGTAAATCTTTCTCCCGAATTAATTCTGGCAATTTTCCTACCTCCTCTATTATTTGAGGCTGCATGGAATTTAAAGTGGTCGAATTTAAAACGAGATTTCTTTCCTATCACTCTTTATGCTGTAGTAGGAGTGGTAATTTCGATTATTGGGGTGGCACTAGGTTTAAATCAAGTTGTTGGACTACCTTTAACCACAGCTTTATTAATTGGTGCAAGTCTTTCTGCGACAGATCCGGTTTCCGTAACTGCGTTGTTTCGCGAATTGGGAGTTGACAAACGTCTCACTACTTTAATGGAAGGGGAAAGTTTGTTCAACGACGGAATGGCAGTTGTGGCTTTTGGTTTCCTAGTAGCTCTTCCTTTGGGAACCGCAAAACTAGGAGTTCAAGAAGTCATCTTAGAATTAATTAGCGTTATTGGTATCGGTGTTGGAGTTGGTGGTTTAATTGGTTTTGGTATCTCTTACCTCACTCAAAGATTTGATTTACCCTTAGTCGAACAATCCTTGACATTAGTATCAGCTTATGGTACTTATATAATTGCCGAAGAATTTGGCGGTTCTGGTGTAATTGCTGTTGTCACCACCGGCTTAATTTTAGGTAATTTTGGTTCCCGAATCGGCATGAACCCCCGTACACGGGTGATTGTCAGCGAGTTTTGGGAATTTGTATCGTTCTTTGTGAATTCAATTATTTTCTTATTAATTGGCGACCAAATCAGATTTGCTAATTTAGCAGATAACTTGTTAATTATCGGTGTAACTATTGTCGGTATGGTTGCATCAAGGTTTATCTCCGTCTACGCTTTAAGTTTCTTCAGCAATCGCGTGACGAATTCCGATATTAGTTTACCGCAACAAACGATACTTTGGTGGGGAGGTCTACGAGGTTCGGTTGCGATCGCGTTATCATTGAGCGTTCCCACTGTCTTGGGCAATCAAAGAGAAGATTTAATTTCTACTGTATTTGGCGTAGTTTTATTTACTTTATTAGTCCAAGGATTGACTATTAAGCCTTTACTACAAAAATTAGACCTGCTCGGTGACCAACCTTTGCGTCAAGAATATATGCAGTTAGTCGCTCGTGAAAATGCATTGCGACGAGTTCTCAAATATTTAGATGAGGTGGACGATGAACGTCCCGGACTTGATTTAGAATTTTGTCGTTACCAAGAAGCTTTAATTAATGGAGAACTCAAACAAATAAAAGAAAAAATTAATAAATTACAGGATGAACATCCCAATCTTAAGTCTTTTGCTAGTGAACAATTACGCAACGAATTATTAGCAGTAGAAGCCGATACCTATGCTGAATTTGTGCGTAATGGTAGGTTGAATAAAGAGCTTGCACCTTTGTTACAAGAGATTTTGGAAGAAAGTTAATTAAGGTTAAAGGTTAGAGGTTAGAGGTTAGAGGTTAGAGGTCAAGTTAAATATCTATCATGGAAGACTATCATTCTAAGAGGATGTTTTAAAAATATCCGGCGGTTGAAACCGCGACTACACAAGCAAAGTCCACCTGCGTGGACTAATCAATTTTTAACCCGCGCAGGCGGGTTTTGTTTTTGTAGCTGCGGTAACAAAGCGCCAAATATAACTAGGTGGACTAATCAATTTTTAACCCGTGCAGACGGGTTTTGTTTTTGTAGCTGCGGTAACAAAGCGCCAGATCAACTACAAAATTAAAGATATCATATAGTATTTATATTTTTTTTGTGAAGCTGAAAAAAAACAACGTTTATTTTGTTGAAGATTTTACCCCAAAATAGCTGTTTTTTAGCTCTTTTATACTACGGGCAGAGAAAATATAAGCTTTTGTCTGACTGAACAAAATGCAGTCTAGTCAAGCATCTCGGAGCTTTTTACTTGAGCTTAAAATGACATTCATAACCCGTTTTTAGTATAAAGCGAACAAAGTTGGCAATTGTAAGGTGATGGGTCTTACCCCTCTTGAACTAAAAGAAAATTTAGGGGCTAATGCTATTGGGAATGTTTTGATTGCTATCTATAAAACTAATAAATGGTTAAATAATGGTTTTAAAATTTCAATACATCAAATTTAATCAAATGTGCTATCGTTTAGTTGCGTTAAGTTTTTTGTAAGTGTGTTTAAGTCAAAAGTTTTGTTATATAAAGGTTTTGCTTGAACATATAAAAACTAACTTAAGGTGTAAAGTAAACGTTTTTACTAACACCTCTGAGAAATCCTCATGTGATAGGCGGATATTTTTTATGGATTCGGAAATCTATGATAAATTTTTCGTCGAGGATTCTTGTTCAGTTATTAAAGGTAGTTTTGGAGAAAGCTTTGTCTATAATGCTCCAAATTATCTACAAAAGATTTTGTTTTACAGCTTCAAAAACTCGACAAATTATTGTGTTCCTTGTCCGAAAAAATAATTATTAATATTAAAACCGTTGGTATTTGACAATAGTGCTGTAGCTCTGTTTGTTGAATCACCCGACTAACTAGAAGCTCGCGAAACAATGGCTAGAGTATTTGCGAAGCTCACGCTACGCAAACAGTTATTAACTTTAAAAATCATAGCTTGCTGGCTATAGAACTCCAGCGAAGTCACTCTGAGAAAATTCATTTTCAAGAGTGCATCAGACACTGGCGTTTGCCATCCGAATTCTATTTACTTACTCCCAGGTATTGAATATGTTGACAGAGTGCTATTTACTGGATTACTACTTCAAATCTCCTCTCATCATGTCTTTTTTACCCCTCTCCTAAGTTTTGGAGGGGGGTGGATATGGTGAGCTTGTTGATCGATTTAATCGTTTTTTGATTTTTGAAGGAGTACTAAATTTATGGCAGCGCAAAATTTTAACGAGCAGACTCTGATTAACCAAAGTTTTGATGGTCAGAATCTGAATGGCTCTACCTTTGTAAAAACCAAGTTTGAAGGTGGTTCCTTAGTTAACACACGTTTGAGAGGGACTGACTTTAGCGAAGCAGAATTGTTAGGTGTGAATGCAACTGGTGCTAATTTTCAACCCAATAACAATTTTCCGACCACCAGCTTCGCTAAAGCAAAGTTGGAGAATAGCAATTTCACCAATGCTAATTTCCAAAATGTGCAATTCTCAGATGGTGTCGAATCTGTGGAAATCATCGGTGGAAATCTTACTGGAGCTAACCTTCGGGGAGCTAATCTGTCTGGAAGTAAGATTGAGGGTGTCACTATCGGTAACAACACCAGATTTATTTTGGCTAACCTTAGTGGTGCCGAGTTAACTGGTATTGATTCAACTGGTAATCCCAGCTTCCAAGGTGCTAACTTAACAGGTGTAATAGCCGAGGGTAGCGATTTAAGCGGTGCTAACTTTACTGCTTTTAATGGAACAGCCACGAATTTCACAGATGCTCAATTGAAGGGTGCTGATTTATCAGGTAGCAATTTTACAGGTGTTTCTGTACCAGGAATTTCTTTGGAAGAAGTCAATTTAAGTGACGCTAACTTGACAGATGCCAATTTTAGTGGCGCTAACTTAAGTAAAGCTAATTTAAGCAACGGCACATTTATCGACGGTGCTGATGCTGATACAGTTGGTACTGACTTTTCCGGTGCTTCACTTGTTGAAGCAAATGGAGTTGGTGGCGACTTCACAAATGCTTCCTTTGTCAATGCTGACCTCAGTAAAGCCGACTTTACAGGAGCTAACTTCACTGGAGTCGATTTGACTGGCGCTATCTTGACAGATACCATTCTTCCTGTCAGTACAATTACTGGAACTGCTGGTGCGGATTTATTAATTGGTACAGGTCTACCTGACACGATTGACGGTTTAGCTGGCAATGACACTCTCCGTGGCTTAGGCGCTAATGACAACTTGTTAGGTGGTAATGGTGCAGATCGTCTTGAAGGTGGAGACGGTAACGACTCTCTTGATGGGGGAGCAGGACGAGATAACCTACTAGGTGGCGAAGGTAATGACCTACTGTTTGGTGGAGCTGGTATAGATACTCTCAACGGTGGAGAAGGTAACAATATTCTCGACGGTGGTGATGGTAGCGATACCATAATTGGTAGCTTTGGCACCCTTAACGCTGAAAATGAGATTATCATCGGTTCTGCCGACCTCTTCACTGGTGCAACTAGTGTTGACACCATTCAAGGCTTCGTTTTTGAACAGGATGCATTTGCATTGTTTGAAGATCCAAATCCCACTGGATTTGAAATCCTACCTGAAGAGTTGCAAGTCGTAGGAGTCGGTAGCAATGCTGTGATTCAATGGGATAATCCCTTGACTCCTGCGGAGACCTTCCAAGATATTGCGATTGTTGTAGGTGCATCCGTAGCAGATGTCGAGGCTAGCTTGCCTGTTTAAGGTGATTCAAGACCAACAATACCGATAGGATGTTTCAATGGTTTGAGAAGTTATGCAAGACAAATTCTGTAAAGAAATGGTAAATAGCAACCATTCTAGCCTTAAGAAACGCACACCCAATAAAAAATCAGTTTTTTTCGGGTCAGACAGTTGGAGATTCATCAGTAATCAATGTTTAATACACTTTATTTCTGGCAAAATAAGGTGCGTTACTCTCAATCAACTGTGCGAAAGGTTTCTGGCATTGCTTGAATACCGATTCTAAATTTACAGAAAAGGTCTCGCACAATACGGCTTCGATTACTATTTACCAGATTGGTAATTTTTCAAAATTAACATGGGGTGAGGTTGTTTTGCAACCTCTCTCCTTTCTCCCTTGGGTTTTGAATAAAAGTATTTACTTCCCTGACCTGAAATCGGTGTTATTGAATCTGGGTATCTGGGTATGAATTTATATTGGAAGACGTTGCAGTGCAACGTCTCTACAATGATGGAAATTATCAGAAATTGGGTTTTTATAAGAAAAACCCGACTTCTCAAAACTACTGAGAGACAATCAATATTTTTTTGCAATTTTTAAAATTTAAAAGAGGTATCTAGTTATGGCAGTTTTCAATTTTAGCAATCAGACGCTGCAAGGAAATAATTTTAATGGTCAGAATCTCAATGGTTCTAACTTTTTTAAAACAGAATTGCTCGGTGTGTCATTTGTGGATACATTGCTCAGAGGGACTAACTTTGAAGAATCAAAGTGGTTAAATGTCAATGCTTCCAATGCTAACTTTAGACCTACTACAAATTTTCCGACAACCACTTTCTTTAAAGCAAATTTAGAGAATGTTAATCTCAGTGGTGCCAACCTGCGAGACGTTAATTTATCAGAAATTAGTACTAAGGGTATTAATCTCTCGAATGCTCAATTACAGAATGCCAATTTATTTAAGGCTAATATCAGTGGAGAACAGTCGGAGCGCCCAAATTTAAGTGGGGCTAACCTGACGGGAGCTAATCTGAATGAAGCTAATTTAAAAGCCGCTGATTTAACAGACGCTAACTTTACTAATGCTAACCTGCAAAAAGCTAGCCTCGAAGGTACTATCCTGGACAATACAAATTTTACAGGGGCTGACTTTAGGGAAAGTAATTTTACGGATATTACCCTCAGCAACTCTATTTTTGATTTGGCAAACCTGAGTGATGTGCAGTGGAGTGATGTTTCCGCAGCTGCGGGAGCAACCTCAACCAATTCCAGCTTCCGGGGTGCTAATTTAACCAACTTTAGCGCTGAAGACCTGAATCTTGCTGGTGCTGACTTCACTAATTTTGATGCAAGTAACCCGACTATACTGACTGGTATTAGTCTGGCTGATAGTGTACTTAATGAGACTAATTTTAGTGGTGTTTCTGCGGAAGGTATCTTCCTTGAAAAGGCTGATTTAACTAATGCTAACTTGAGTGGGGCAGACCTCAGTAATGCCAATTTAAAAGCTGCAATTCTCACCGGAGCAAACTTAACGGGAGGGATTCAACTTGATGGTGCATTTCTCGAAGAAGTAAATTTAAGTGGAGTTAACCTCACAGATGGCAATTTGGCTGGTGCTAACTTAAATAAAGCCAATTTAAGCAACGGTACATTTATCGATGGTGCTGATGCTGACACAGTTGGTGCTGACTTTTCGGGTATCTCATTTGTTGACGGTATTGCAATCAACGGTGACTTTACTAATGCTTCCTTTGTAAATGCTGACCTCAGCAAAGCCGATTTTACAGGAGCTATTCTTACTGGTGCCGATTTCACTGGTGCTAATTTGACAGACACCATTATTACCCTTCCCGGAGGATCTACAATTACCGGAACTTCTGGTGCTGATTCACTGACTGGAACCGCTCAAGCTGACTTGATTGACGGCTTAGGAGGAAATGACACTATCGGGGGCTTAGATGGTAATGACACCTTATTAGGTGGTGCAGGTAGAGACTCCCTCCAAGGTGGAGCCGGTAACGATTCTCTTGAAGGAGGGGGTGGAGCAGATACTCTACTTGGGGGCGCTGGGAATGACTTCCTCTTTGGTAACGGTGGTAACGATTCTCTCCAAGGAGGAGGAGGTGCAGATTTCCTCGCGGGAGGAAGCGGCAATGATACCTTGTTTGGTAACGCAGGAGCCGATGTATTTGAAATCGGTCAAGGTGGTACTGATATCATCAAAGACTTCGTAGATGGTGTTGATTTATTTGCCTTGTTTGAAGGAGCAACAACAGAAATTCAATTTACTGACTTGACAATTGGAGCAGACTCTGCTGTTAGCAGTAATACTTTGATTTCCTTGACTGCTACCAACGAAATTATCGCCATTGTGGAAGGTGTAAACTTCAGCTTAATTACCGAAGCTGACTTCGATTAAGTGGGAATAGTTCGACGATAATCTCTGCGTCTACACAGAAGTCGGGTTTTTATTCATATTTTCTGGGATTACAGATATCTATCGTAAAAACCCGACTTCTTACCCGATGAAAAATTAAGGTTTTACAACTTCTTTTTGGGAAACATTAATCGAGGATTTACCATCTAATTCACATTAATTTATAATTTGGGTGCAATATGTTCACACAATTTGATTTATTTAATTACCGCTTTAAATCTCCTCTCATCATGTGTTATTTACCCCTCTCCTAAATTCTGGAGAGGGGAAGATATGGTGAGGCGAGTTGATCGATTTAATTGTTTTTTTTAATTGTTTTTTGATTTTTGAAGGAGTACTGAATTTATGCCAGCTAATTTTGACGGTCAGAGTCCAACCCAGCAGGAGATTAATAACGCTGGCAATCTTAATGGCTCTACCTTTATAGCAGCCACGCTTCAAGATATTTCCTTGGTTAACGAACCATTGAGAGGAACTAACTTTAGTGAATCAAATTGGCTGAATGTTAATGCAACTGGTGCTATCTTCGCGCCTAATAATAACTTTGGTTCCGCAAATTTATCTTTAGCGAACTTACAAAATGTCAATCTCAGTGGAGCTAACCTCAGATCAGCTAATCTGTTTAAAGTCAATACAAGTGGTATCAATCTTTCCAATGCTAACTTAACTGATGCGATTTTAGGAGAAGCCAATCTGAGCGGGGAACAATCAGAGCGCCCAAATCTAACTGGAGCTAATTTTACCCGTGCTGACTTATCCTTAAGTAATCTAAAAGCTGCTGACTTAACAGGTGCAACATTAGTAAATGCAAATTTAAATGGAACTAGCCTTGAAGCCGTAATTTTACAGGATGTAAATGCTAGAGGAGCGGACTTTAGAAACACTAATTTTACAGACATCTTCTTACTCAACAATAATTTTAACCTTGCCAACTTTGAAGGTGTCACCCTAAGTGATGTCAATTCATCAGTTCCTGAAGGTGTGTCTCTAACTACACTACCTACTGACTTTGATCTCAGATTTCGTGGTGCTGATTTGAGTAACCTGATTGCAGATGGCGCTAATCTGGCTGGTTCCGATTTCCGTTCATTTGTTTCTAATGGAGTTGAAACTGCTACCCAATTAGATGGTGCTAGTTTTACTGGTTCCAACCTAAATGGGTCTAATTTCACAAATGTTTTTGCAGAAGGTATCTTTCTCGAAGGTGCTGATCTGAGCAATGCGATATTTACCGGAGCGGATTTGAGCGGGGCAAACCTGAGTAATGCTATCCTAACTGACGCAATCTTAACCGGAGGGGTTCAACTTGACAACGCTTTCTTGGAAGGAGTAGATTTTAGTGGGGTTGACCTCACAGGAGCTAATCTCAGTGGAGCCAACCTCAAAGGTGCGAATTTTACAGGGGCTGACTTGACTGGAGTTAATCTGAGTGGAGCTGACTTGACCGAAGCGAACCTCACAGGTGCTGAACTTGATGATGCCAATTTATTTGGTGCTAACTTAAATGTAGCTAACTTAACCAACGCCATATTTAGCGATGGTGCTGATACAGACACACTCGGCGCTGATTTGTCAAGTATTTCATTTGTTGATGGTATTGCGATCGGTGGTAACTTTAGCAATGCGCTTTTCGTGAATGCAGATTTATCCAAAGCTAACTTTACCGGCGCTAACACAACTGGTGCTGACTTTACTGGTGCGATTACCATCGATACTATTGGGCTTTAAAGGTTAAAGGTTAGAGGTCAAAGGTTAAAGGTTAAAGGTCAAAGGTGAAAGGTTAGAGGTTAGGAGCTAATGGCAACAATTTAGGTAATATTAAGTAAGGGTGTGTTGGCTTTGGCTGACACGCCCTTTTTAGGTTAAAGGGTTAGAGGATGTTTAACAAATATCCGGCGGTTAAAACCGCGACTACACAAGCAAAGTCCACCTGCGTGGACTTGACAACCCGCAACGGCGGGTGCCGGTTTGTGTAGCTGCGGTTTCAACCGCCAGATAAACTTCTCACGTTTGACCTCTAACCTCTAACCTTTAACCTCTAACCTCTAACCTGTTATTATCATGCCAGAATTCATCGGACAACTTCCCAAAAACGAACCCGCTTGGAATGCGATATCTTCTGTACAAAGCTTCCAACGCTATACACAAGGAATACATTTTGATTGCGATCATAATTCTCGTTTAACTTTAACCGTCCTTTCTCCCAACTTAATTAGAGTTCGTTTTTCACCCAATGGGGAGTTGACACCGAGACGTTCTTGGGCTGTAAATTTACCGAATGCAGAATGGAATATTGTAGATTTTAATATCCAAGAAACTAATGAATTGATAACTGTTGAAACTGAAAAAATTAAGGTTTGTGTGCAGCGTCATCCTTGTCGGATAATGTGTTTTGATAAATCTGGTAATCCCTTTGCTCATGATACAGATTTAGGGATTGGTTGGCGTAAAAATCAAATTATTAATTGGAAAGAAATTACTATAGAAGAAAGATTTTACGGTTTTGGTGAACGTTCGGGATTGTTAAATCAACGGGGTAAGTGTTTAACTAATTGGACGACGGATAGTTTGGATTACACAATGTTAACGGATGAGATGTATCAAGCAATTCCGTTTTTTATGTCTTTGCGTCCCAATGTTGGTTATGGTTTGTTTTTCAATACTACTTTTTGGAGTCAGTTTGATGTTGGTGCGGATCAATTAAATACTTTGCAGTTGAAAACCCAAGATAGCCAACTCGATTATTACATTATTTACGGACCCGAACCCGCAACAATTCTCGAAACCTATACCCAGCTTACGGGAAGAATGCCGTTACCACCACGTTGGGCTTTGGGTTATCATCAATGTCGTTGGAGTTATGATTCGGAAACCGAAGTAAGGGAATTAGTTAAGCAATTGCGTAACCGTCGCATTCCTTGTGATGTGGTTCACTTAGATATCGATTATATGCAGGGTTTCCGGGTATTTACTTGGAATAAACAGCGGTTTCCCAATCCGAAGAAGTTGATCGAAGATTTAAAGCAACAGGGAATTAAAGTTGTGACAATCATCGACCCCGGTGTAAAATTCGACCCAGAGGCAGATTATCAAGTCTGCGATGAAGGATTAAAAAATGATTATTTCATCCGTAGGGTAGATGGTCAAGTGTTCCACGGTTATGTATGGCCCGATAGAGCGGTTTTCCCGGATTTTATGCGTGGGAAAGTGCGGGAATGGTGGGGTAATTTACAGCACTACCTTACTGATGTGGGTGTGGCTGGTATTTGGAATGATATGAACGAACCAGCTTTGAATGACCGACCTTTTGGAGATGTGGGAAGTAGTAAAATTACTTTTCCTATGGATGCACCTGCGGGGGATGAGGAAGATAAGACGACTTGGAAAGAAACCCATAATTTATATGGCATGAATATGGCTCGTGCTTGTTATGAAGGGTTAGAGAAATTGCGATCGCAACGTTCCTTTGTATTAACTCGTTCGGGTTTTGCAGGAGTACAGTGTTATTCGGCGGTGTGGACGGGGGATAATCACTCAAAGTGGGAATATCTGGAAATGTCCTTACCAATGCTGTGTAATTTGGGATTATCCGGTGTTGCTTTTGTAGGTGCAGATATCGGTGGATTTACTGGGGATGCATCTCCAGAATTATTCGCTCGTTGGATGCAAATGGGAATGTTATACCCGTTGATGCGTGGTCATTCGATGATTCAAACCAAGCGTCACGAACCTTGGGAATTTGGTCAGGAAGTTGAAGATATTTGTCGCAAATATATCGAATTACGCTACCAATTGTTGCCTTATTTCTACACTTTATTTTGGCAAGCAGCGGATAAAGGTGAACCAATTTTACGCCCTTTACTTTACCATTATCCCAATGATTCTCAAACCTATGAATTATATGACCAAGTATTAATTGGTTCGGATTTAATGGCTGCACCAATTTATCGACCCGGAGTAGAAAAGCGCATGGTATATTTACCTGAAGGTACTTGGTATGATTGGTGGAGTAGAGAACTATTACAAGGTTCGCAACACATTCTTATTGATGCACCTTTAGCAAAAATGCCTTTATTTATTCGGGCTGGTGCAATTATTCCTTTAGTTTCAGTAATGCAATATACGGAAGAATTACCCATCGATGAACTGCGGTTATTAGTTGCACCAGGTACAGGAAAATTTACGCTTTATGAAGATGATGGGAATACCTTTGCATATCGTGATGGAATGAGTTCTACTACACAATATCGGGTTGATTTAGAAGGAAATCAGGTAGTAGTTGAAGTTGGAGAAAGAAAAGGAAAATGGATTCCTATTGAGCGTAAAGTTATTGTGGAAGTTATAGGTTTTGGAGAACAAGAATTTATCGATGATGGAAGTCAAAGACGTTTAGTTTATCAATAGACATCTGGTGGAAATTAATTATGCGTCATCCAGAAACCTTGTAGAGACGCGAAATTTCGCGTCTCTACATTCTTTTTCGGAGATGTCTAATGAACAATTATCAATAATTTGTAAGTTGGGTTAGATACAAAAGCTACTCCTATCCGTTTTAGTTGAACGTACTCAAATAAACTTAATAGTTTACGATGAAAAACAAGAGGTGATTGTCCGATGGATATAGAAAAATATCGTCAAATTATCCAACAATTAATTTTGGAAAAGCAAGCCCGTAAATCTTATCCAGAAGGAATAGAAAAGCAAGCTGTTTTAGATACTGAACGTGACCATTATTTATTACTACATACAGGCTGGTGTAATAATCGTCGCACTCATGGATGTAGTCTACACATCGATATCAAAGATGGTAAAATCTGGATACAACATGATGGAACTGAAGCCGGAATTGCCACACAATTACTAGAATTAGGTGTACCCAAGGATAATATCGTGTTAGCTTTTCATTCTCCTTATATGCGGGAATTTACTGAATTTGCGACACAATAATCAAGGCATATTATTACTATCTGATAACTAATAACCGATAACTAACCTAATCCCCTTTACCAGTAACTAATGGTTCCTCTGTACTACTTTCAATAACTCTGATTCGGTTTTCTAATTGTTCTACAGTTCGCAAATTATAACGCTCTAAAGAATAACCAAACCAAATCACGCTACCACCAAAAACTACACTCAATCCAACCAAAAGACTTGCAAGCGTCTTGACTTGCGATCGCAAATATTTTACTTCACGATTATGGTTTTCTAATTGTACGATAGAATCTGTTTTGAGATGTTTAGATTCGGGGACTAATCCAGCTTCTACTTCTGCTGCTTGTTTAACAGTGGTAGCAGGTTTAAAAGCGACTTGTTTACGAAGCCAATTAGCAATTAATTTCGGGCAATTTTTTGTATACCAACGCCATGCAATAATTCTAAATGCTGGTTTAGATAGTCTAGCAATTAATTTTAAGCTTCCGTTTAAAGTACGAGAACGAAATCGTTGATTTATAAGATTAATTGAACCTACATCATACAGACAATCGATGATAAGTTTAATCGAACTTTCTTCTCTGTATGACAAACTTTCGAGTAAAAGAAGAACGTCATGCATTTTTTCTTCTTCTTTCTTCTTAAGCGCTGATACCCTTGTTAAGTCATCCGGTACTTGTATTTGGTTATGCATGGTGTTTTTGGCTGGTTACAGATAACCTTCTTTAGCACTAATAAGACAATTTTTTCACAGACAAAGGGGGTAAGCAAGTTCAGTTTTTATAAATTAGCTATTTTTCTGATAATTTTGCTTATGCTTATAAGTTTTAATACCAGAAATTTATCAGTGAACATAAAATAATCTTACAAGGGATAAATCCAAAATCCTTATAACCTGTAGAATGATTTACTTGTATCTTTCGGATAGATTTTGATTATTTATCAACTTGAAAAATACAAGGTTAAAGGTTAAAGGTTAGAGGTTAAAGGTTAAAGGTTAAAGATTGGTAATAAACAACTGTCAACTGTCAGCTGTCAACTGTTTATTAACCAACAAAGCGACGGGGAAATGTTGTAAAATATCACGTACCCAAAGTGCATCTTCACCCTCTACTTGTTGTCCTGTAAACACATCTTGCCAGATAGAAGTGGAATCAGAAGGAGGAACAATGCGAGTTTCTTGCCAAACTTGTTCTGACAAGGGATATTTACCCATTTCTACTAAAGAAGTAAAGAAACGAGGTGCAATTACAATGATTTTTTGTTTTCCTAATTCTCTACTGAATCCAACAACATGACTCTTTAAACTTCCAACTACCGTTAGTTTTTCGTAAGTACCACGTTGAAATAAGTCTAAGTACTTCCGACGTGCTTGTAATGTTTTGTAAATCAAGAAAAGCTTGATTTTCCCATCTTCGGGAGTTTCGAGCAATTGGGCAATATAATCGGGTAAATGTGCTTCGCTTTGAGATTGAATTTCTTCTAGATACTTTTCTCGTTTCTTAAAGTCTACCGGACGGCGGTTGTCTGGGTCTACTAAACTCAAATCCCAAAGTTCAGTTCCTTGATAAATATCAGGAAGTCCAGGTGAAGTAAGTTTTAATAATGCTTGAGAAAGAGAATTTAGAATACCGTAATGCTGGATTTTTTCTTGGAAAGGACGAAAAGCTTGTAAAAATTGATTATCTTCACTATCCTTTAAAACTCGTTCAGCAAAATTGGTAAAACCATCTTCGTAATCGCTATCATTTTTCAGCCATGCAGTGTGAACTTTTGCTTCTCGAATTGCTTTAATTATATATTTCTTTATCCGCTCGACAAAAGCGGGATACTCTTCTTGACTAAAAGGAAAAGCACCGAGCAGGGTTTGATAGAACAAATATTCATCGTTAAAAGTGGGTATATCTCGTCCACCGACGTAATCTTTTAATGGTGCATTAATTTCGCGCCATTGTTGCAAATTTTGCTCCCATTCGTCGGGAATTTCTGATAAAATATTGATTCTGGCTCTCACATCTTCGCCGCGTTTGGTATCGTGGGTAGATGTGGTATTCATTGTATGGGGCCAATTTGCAATCTGCTTAGAATTGTAATGATGAAACTCTTCCAAAGATACCCCAAATTGAGTAGGGTGAGAACCAACTTCATTAAGAGAAACCAACCTGTTGTATACATAAAGTACAGTATCTTCCACACCTTTCGCCATCAGCGGCCCGGTAAACTGTTGTAATCGCATCAAGAAACGCAACCATTCTTCTCTATCTTCCTCTGCAAGATGCTCGTCATACTCCAATAGCAGAAATTTTTCAATAAAACTGAGTTCATTAAGAAAGTTAGGAATATTCTTTTTCGCTTGAGTCATTACTTGCTCAATATATTCCTTATCAGCGGAACTTGCTCCCCCACTGTTAATATATGTGCGATAAATCGGAAATACTGCCAAAATTTCCACCAATGCTGCTTTTAAACCATACATGGTAAAATCGCTAGCATAACGGTATCTACCAGATATTTTTTTGAAAAGATGAGCTAAATTATCAATATCTCCGGCTAAATGTTTTTCAATAATTAATCTTTTGTTCTGGTCGATTAACTGTTCACAAGAAGCAGTTTTACCAATAAAACGATGGTAAATATCGTCAAATTTTTGTTCGTTTAATTGAGCGCAAAAAATACCGTTAACTTGGTTGAGAAAATCGTATCCTGTAGTTCCTTGAATCGACCAAGTTACTGGTAATTCTTCTTGAGGTTCGAGAATTTTTTCTACAATTAAGTAAACATCTGGTACTTTTTCACGTAATCTATCTATATATTGTGCGGGGTCATACAAACCATCAATATGGTCTATTCTTAATCCATCAAATTTACCTTCTTCAACTAATTGTAAAATCAATGAATGAGTAGTCTCAAAAACTTCTTGGTCTTCAATTCGTAGCGATATCAAATCATTAACAGTAAAAAAGCGTCTGTAATTGAGTTCTTCATTTCCTACTTTCCAGTAAGCAAGCCGGAAAAATTGCTCTGTCAATAAATCTTCTAATAAATCAAAGCTCTCTGCTTTACCTACTTCTCCATTAAAGATACTAATATTTTCTTCAATATATTCTTTTACTTCTTCAGAATCATTCCACAGTTCCCATAACATTCGTTTGACAAAGTTGATTTGAATCTCTCGTTCTCGTCCTTCTTCCCCCGATGGGATATACTTCAAAGTATAAAGAACACCCAAAAATTTAATAAAAGCAGGATTATCTCTACCAAGTTTTTCCTGCAAGCGTTGTAAATCATAAGTAAGAACTTGGTTATAAGATTCAATGCGAATAGGAAATTTATGAGAATAATAGTTAATAGTTAAACCCTTTTGTTCGTACTGAATTTGTAACTCACCACTTTCGAGACAATCACCGCAAAATTTCCCTAAAAATGGCGCTAATACTTTACAATTATTCTCTGGATAATGATGATTCCAGTCAATATCAAAAAAATCTCTGTATCTAGAATCTATCCCATTTTCCAAAACATCCATCAGCATTTCATTTTCACTATCAAAAGCCATATGATTAGGTACAATATCTTGAACCCAGCCGATATTTAAAGAGTGAAGCTGTTCGATTAATTCTTCAAATTTTTCTACCCCTCCTAATTCAGGGTTAATTTCACGAGGATTGACTGCATCATAACCGTGACTACTACCTTTTCTTGAAGTAAGAATTGGAGAAGCATATAAATGAGAAATACCCAATTTTTCCAGATACGAAGCAATCGATGAAGCTGCAATAAAACCAAAGTTAGGAGTAAATTGAATCCGATATGTTGCTAAAGGTATTTGCATCATGATAATTTTGGATTTTAGATTTTGGATTAAAAGTGAGGAGTTAGTTGACAGTTGACAGTTGACAGTTGACAGTTGACAGTTGACAGTTATTTTTTAACCTTTGACCTTTAACCTTTGACCTTTAACCTTTGACCTTTGACCTTTAACCTTTGACCTTTGACCTTTAATTACTGTAAACCACAACGCTATAAGGATTAATAATTAATATTGAGTTGCTATTCTCTTCGATTTTCTCTGGTAATTTTGACCCGATACCCCCCCAAGTTTCTTCACTCGAATCAAGTATTTTTTCCCAAATCCCACTCTTGTTATTTTCTGCTATTTTAACAGCTTCCGAACCAAAGTTAAGCCAGCACAAAATTCTACTGTCTTGATGGTGTCTGTGGATGTGGAGAACTTTTTCTGGTTTAAGTACTGTTGCTTCTAATTGATTCCAATCTAAGTTCCTAAGTGCAGGAATGTCTCTTCGCATTTTCAAGAGTTTTTGATGAAACAACCACAATTTTCGGTGGTTTCCAGCTTTGCGCTTGTCCCAATTTAATCGCGATCGCTGATATGTTTCTTCTGCTTGAGGATCTGGTGCTTCTTTTCCCCCCATTTCATGAAATGCAGCAAATTCCGCTTTTCTTCCTTTTCTAACTGCTTCGATTAAATCGCGATCGCTATGACTGACAAAATACAAAAATGGTGCTGTTTCTCCGTATTCTTCACCCATGAATAACATGGGAACGTATGGTGAAAGTAAAAGCGCTGCTGCTGTCAATTTCAAACCTTCAAAGGAGATCAACTCAGCAAGTCTATCCCCTAACATTCGATTCCCGATCTGATCGTGATTTTGAGCGCAAACTACAAACTGGCTCGGAACACAATCGCTGGGATATTCTCCATGATATCTATGACGGTGTTTAGAGTAATCCCATGTATAAACAAATCCCTGAAGATAAGCTTTTGCTAACTGTTCTAAATCGCCAAAGTCCTCGTAATATCCGTTATTTTCACCAGTTACTAGCGTATGTAAAGCATGGTGAAAATCATCACTCCACTGAGCATCAATACCGTATCCACCTACTTCTTTTGAACGAATAATCCGGGGGTCGTTGAGGTCGCTTTCGGCAATTAAATACAGTTGACGACCCTTTTTTTGTTCTAACTCAGTTACAGCTTCCGCCATCTCTGCTAGAATGTGCTTCGCACCAAAGTCATAAATGGCATGGACAGCATCCAAACGCAATCCATCTAAATGGTAATTTTCCAACCAATATAAAACATTTTGTACAAAGTAATGTCGTACCCCATCGCTGTAGGCATCATCAAAATTCACCGCACTACCCCAAGGAGTTCTGTATTTCTCAGTGAAGTATGTACCGTAGCCCCAAAGATAATTCCCTTCCGGTCCGAGATGGTTGTAAACTACATCCAAAATGACTGCTATACCAATATCATGGCAAGCATCAACTAGTTTCTTTAAACCATCAACACCACCATAGGAATTTTGTACGGCGTATGGAAAAACACCATCGTAACCCCAATTACGACTTCCTGGGAACTGAGCCACAGGCATAATTTCAATCGTATTTACCCCCAATTCCCGCAACTGTGATAACCGAGGAATCATCGATTCAAAAGTCCCTTCCTCAGTAAAAGTTCCTACGTGCAGTTCGTAGATCACCATTTGTTCTAAAGGAATCCCCTGCCACTGGTCATCATTCCATTTAAAGCTGCTGTGGTCAACAATGGACGAAGCACCGTGAACACCTTGCGGTAAAAAATGTGCAGCGGGGTCAGCTCTATCTGTTTCACCATCAAGTTGGTAATAATATAAAGTACCGGGTTTGATATCTGCAATCGAACCGTGCCAATAACCCCGTTCATCTTTTTTCAGAGGTACAATTTTATCTTCGGGATCAACTAAATGAACTGCAACCTCTCCTACCAGAGGTGCCCATAAAGTAAAGTTGCAACTATTATTTGAATATTGAGAACCGATATACATAACTGGTTTTTAATTGTTAGTGGTTAGTTGATAGTTGATAGTTGATAGTGGTTAGTTGATAGTTGTTAGTGGTTAGTTGTTAGTTGATAGTTGTTAGTTGATAGTTGTTAGTGGTTAGTTGATAGTTGTTAAAGACCTTAGACCTTAGACCTTTAACCTTTGACTTTTATTAATTATTAACCTATTCATCATCATATTCTTGCCCTACTCTACCAAGCCTCTTAAGGATGATTATCGAACGCGCTTCTACCTCTATTGGCTTATCTTTGATATAACGTTTACCGCGCTGTACAAATCTAGGCTTAGTGGTGTCAACGATAGTTAACCACTCCCATTCCTGTAATTCACAGGAAAGCAAAAAGTCCAACATTTCGTAATGAGCGTTAAATAAGATTAAGAAACTTTCATCAATGATGCGTTCTCCTCTCGGTCCTGGTGAACCGATTCCTTCACCGTTGAGGTAGATGCCAATAGCTTTAGCAAAACCGCTGTTCCATTGTTCTTCCGTCATTTTACCACCATCGGGGTTATACCAAGAAATATCGGTTACTTCCCTACCGCGAATTGCTCTTCCTTGAAACCACTTACGTCTTTTAAATACTGGATGTCGGCGACGAAAATCGATTAATTGACGGGTAAAATCGAGTAAATTCTCATTTTCTTCTTGTAATTCCCAATCTAACCAGGAAATTTCGTTATCCTGACAGTAAGGATTGTTGTTTCCTCCTTGGGTTCTTCCCATTTCGTCTCCCATTAGGATCATGGGTATACCTTGAGACAGTAATAAGGTAACAAGAAAGTTCCTTCGCTGTTTTTTACGAAGTTTCTCAATGGCTAAATCGTCGGTTTCGCCTTCTGCACCGCAATTCCACGAACGATTGTGACTTTCTCCATCACGGTTATCTTCACCGTTAGCAATGTTATGTTTTTCGTTATAACTTACCAAATCGTTCAGCGTAAAACCATCATGTGCTGTAATAAAATTAATACTAGCACTGGGGCTGCGTCCGTTCAATTCGTAAAGGTCAGAACTACCTGTAAAGCGATAAGCGAATTCAGCTAAACGGCTGTCTTCTCCACGCCAAAAATCTCGCACCGTATCTCGATATTTTCCATTCCATTCCGACCACAACAAGGGAAATTCACCTACTTGGTAGCCTCCTTCACCAACATCCCAAGGTTCTGCGATTAATTTTACGTCAGCTAAAACTGGGTCTTGGTGGATAATATCAAAGAACGCTGCCAATCTATCTACTGCGTATAATTCCCTAGCTAAAGCCGATGCTAGGTCAAAACGAAAACCATCTATATGGCATTCCAATACCCAGTACCGCAAACTGTCCATAATCAACTTGAGTACTTGGGGATGGCGCACGTTTAGGGAATTACCACAACCAGTAAAATCCATATAGTAGCGTAAATCGCCATCTACCAAACGGTAGTAAGAAGCATTATCAATACCGCGCAAAGAGATAGTTGGACCCAAGTGATTACCTTCACCAGTATGGTTGTAAACTACATCAAGAATTACTTCTATCCCAGCTTGATGCAAGCGCTTGACCATCTGCTTAAATTCTTTAAGCTGCTGTCCCAAACAACCACTTGCGCTGTAGCCGGAATAAGGAGCCAAATAACAAATTGAATCGTATCCCCAATAATTTCTCATTCCTTTATTAACTAGGTGTCCTGGATGAGATAAAAAATGATGAATGGGCATCAATTCCACCGCAGTAACACCTAAAGACTGGAGATGAGAAATTGCCGCAGGATGAGCGAGTCCGGCATAAGTTCCCCTTAGTTTTGCGGGAATCTCTTGATGCAGTTTGGTAAAACCTTTTACATGAGTTTCGTAGATTATTGTTTCGTGCCAAGGAATTTGTAGTAGTTGATCTCCTTCCCAGTCAAAACTTTTATCTACAACTACCGATTTGGGAATTAAATGTGCATTATTTAACTCTGAAAATCCTAAATCATCTTTAGGATCATCCCAACGATATCCAAAAATTTCTTCACCAAAACCAATATCTCCATCAATCGCACAAGCATAAGGGTCAATTAGTAATTTATTCGGGTTAAAACGATGTCCTTCGTGGGGAGCAAACGGACCGTGGACTCTAAAACCGTAACGCTGACCCGGACCAATCGAAGGTACGTAGCCGTGCCAAGTAAAATTACTAACTTCTCCTAAACTTAATCGAGTTTCTCGTCCTTCTTTATCGAATAAACATAGCTCAACCGCTGTGGCATTTTCTGAGAACAAAGCGAAATTAGTACCCTTGCCGTCCCAGTTTGCACCCAAAGGATAAGGTTTACCAGGCCATAGTGAGAGGTACATATATGCTCCTAATCAAAACAAATAATTTTGGAATATCAACAAATCTTAATAAGATATTAAGCCTTTTTCGATCATTTTAACCCTCTTTTAAGGAGGAGATAGGGAGATGGG
>NZ_JADEWL010000111.1 GCF_015207665.1 Plectonema cf. radiosum LEGE 06105 | reverse complement strand
GAAATATATAGCAACTATCAACTATCCACTAACCACTATCAACTATCCACTAACCACTATCCACTATCCACTAACCACTATCAACTATCCACTATCAACTATCCACTAACCACTAACCACTATCAACTGCTTTTAATTGTCGATAAAAACTGCTGTTGCAAGCGTTTTTGAAAGGCTTCTATACCGAATGATGAAAGAGCTTCTTTTCTTAACCATTCTCCGTTACACCGTGGGTCATCTCCTGTGAGAATTTCGATACAAGCTGCTGCTACAGCATCGCGATCGCGGTGTGGTACTCGCCATCCTAGTTTACCATTTTGTAATGGGTCTGCTGAACCATCTGCATCGCCGGATAGTACGGGTACTCCGCAAGCCATTGCTTCTAAATAAACAATGCCAAAGCCCTCTTGAGAAGGCATAATATAAGCATCGGCAAGACGATAATGTTCCACTAATTCTTCTGTAGGAACAAATCCAGCAAAGATAACTCGCTCTTGTACTCCCAAATCTTCTGCTAACTGTGCTAAGCGGGGTTGATCGTCCCCACGTCCAATTACCAAATACTTGACTTGAGGGAAAACTTCGGCAATTTGCGATAATGCCCGAATTGTAACATCTACTCCTTTATAAATATCACCAGACCACAATCGGGTGACGCTCATCAGTACTTTTGCTCCCGTCAAACCATAACGTTCTAATAAATCTCCTGGTTTTGGCCCGGGAGTAAAGCGATCGCCATTGACAGCACAAGGTAAAATTTTAATCTTATCGGTATTTAAATTATTGGCACGACTAGCAATTTCACGAGTATAATGACTTACTGTCCAAATTTGCGAAGCTTTTTGTAGATTAGCTTTAGTTAACTTTGGTAAAGGTTGCCATACCTCTTTACCATGAGTCATTACTGTATAAGGAATTGCCAAAGGTTGGCACAACATACCAACTAAAGGTGCTAGATAAACATGACCACAAAATACATGATCCGGACGTTGGTGAATCAAACGGTTTAATAATGCCCAAGTCATTCTCGCTCTTCCTAGTTGAGAAGACTTTGTTTGAAAATAATGAAATTGCAAGCGTTCTGATTCAAAAGGATTTACACAGCCTTTTGCATCTCGCAGTAAAAATACTTCCGCTTTTATCGATTCTGGTAATGTCTCATAAGCTCGAAATACATCTTTTACATAAGATTGAATTCCACCTTCACGGCAAAATATTTCCAAAAAAACAAAGATGTGATTGAGATTTTTAGTATTTTTAGTTTTAATTAAGTTTAAATGATTTTTTTTATCTATTTTATTAAGTGACATTTTTTTATACTCCTCTGCTCACTACTGAGGATGATGTTAATCCACGATTTAATCTAAATAATATGAGTTCCATTAGTTGATAACTGAGTTTAATTAATAATTTTTGAAAATAATTGCGGCTGTTCATTAATGCCTGCATCATAAGCAATAATCGCTGTAACATATGGGGTATAAAGGCTTTGGGTCTTGTTTACTTGATTTTTTAGTCATATCGTTCTTTTTTCCCTTCTGACTTGTAAGTGAGTAGTGGGTAGGGAGTAGTGAGTAGTGAGAAAAACCCTTACAATAAAAGGCAGTCGGCAGTCGGCAGTGGGTAAAAAGTATCAATTTAAAATGCGCGTTCTGAGTTGAAATCAGTAAAAATCACTAATTATACAGAGGCTGAATGAGCGCGAGGTATAAAACGTCAATTTTTCATTCGCTCGAAGAGCGCGGTTCATCTCACTATGAATAAGGGTGAGTCACTACTGCCTATGAAATTCATGGCGATGAAAAAAATTTTTCATGTTGACTGCCTTGTGCCATCTGCCTTTTTACGACTATTTAATTAGCATACCGAGTACTGAAGAACCATAATTGCTATATTTAAAGATCATTATTTTATTTAGCGCAATTTTGATGTACTCTTTTTCGTTATTTCAAAAATCACCATCCAAAGCCCGATCAACCACACTGATACCTAAACAAAAGCAATTTGTGACTCTAGCTGTCAAAGCTTAACAAAGATAGCAGTGTAACTTTAATGCTGTGTATACGGTATTAATATGTTTATTTTATACATTTATTTACAATTATTAGCAACTATAAAAATTAGTTGAAATTTGAGTTGAGTTTGCGCTAAAAATTATGGAATATTTGACACATCTCCGGAAAAAATTTCGATATTGGCTGTATTAACAGGTATCTAGAAGAATTTTGAGCTTTAACAGCAGCAGCCCCGCGCTAATCCTTCGGATGAGCGTCGGGATATTGCGAGCGAGCAAACTCCGATGCTGCGAACGAGTATGGTACAATCGAGCTACCCTCCCAAATAGCAGAGGGCTTGGTGTTTCAGGGCTTCCCGCCTTGCTGTCTAGCTCGAATGCCTCTGAACCTGCAACGAGACAGGTCATGTACGATGAAGGGCTAGAACCGGGAGTAGAAAGTAATTTCTGCACAAGTTTTCTCGTTAACAACACGCTTCAAATCATAGGCGCGGTGGGGCATCACGCGGAAGTAAAACAAAGCTCGTGGAGGCGATAGGGGTTGCCCAGCCGTTGAATCGAGTAGCCGAAGTCTTGGAAGCCCGCGCTGTAATCAAAGATTTCAGCGTCGGGTAGGCAATGATGGAGGATATGTCACTAAACCATAATTAATTTCGGGATATGTATTTTAGACAAACACACGCAAGTTACTTGTGCATCGGCTCCTAAATAGAGTTGATTATAGGAGAAGCACAGGCAACTAAAAGTAAAAAATAAGAAGTAGCGATTAAATTTTAATTACATCGGTTTTCACGAAAATTGACAGTCAATTGAGTCGGCTTTCTAAGCAATCAATAAATTTTATATGTAACACTATTTACGATTAATTTTCCTGTTTACCATACTTGACGATGAGCAAACAATTTCTACCATCTATATCCCGTTCGTAAACAACTTGGTCTGCTAATCGTCGTAATAGAAACCACCCATACCCTCCTACTTGTAGAGTACCGGGTTCTGGTTCGGCTATGGCATCTGGATTAAATGGTTTGCCGTAATCCCAGATTCTAATTTCTAGTTTGTCATTCCACAATAAAACATCAATATCAATGTTTGTTTCTGGTGGTAAAGCTTGATGTGCATGACGAACAGCATTAGTAAAGCCTTCAGCTAATGCTAGATTAAGTCGATACTGTTGACTTTCGAGCCAACTAAGCCCAGACAAATTACGTAGACAGAATTGTTCAAACCATTGTTGTACCTGGTTTAGAAGCTTTAGTTCGCTCTTAACCGTCAGATGGTCTTGCTCCACAATTGCTAGCATTGACCTTGACTTAAATATAGGTGGATTATTTTTACTTATATCTTTTATAGTTTATAAACTTTCGATTTTGAAATTTGATTTGTTCTTCTTAATTAAAAAAATCCCAGAGATAACCTAAATTTAAATTACAACTAACCTGCTTAACTGCATCTTTAAGTTGACGATAATTTGGGATGTTACTTATATTACCACGTATTTTACCACCTTCCACTATACCTGACCAAGGGATAGTTTGGCGATTGGGCAATACTATTTCCCAAAATTTACGTTTTGATCAAAGCTTTTGAAAATGTCTAAAAATATAATTTACTCTGTAATGCTCGTAGTATCAAGCTTATCAAGCTTATAGAATATTTAAAAATTATTATGATTACCGTATCTTTTTAACTTTTGAATAATTATCTGATCTCAGAAGAACGCAAGAGCATAAGTTAAATTAAAATTAACGCCCGTTGGAGTTTCTCATTAGTACTTACATATCAATAAGCACTTAGTAGAGAAACCCCACAGACGTTAGGACAAGTTCTTATTAACTAAGTAATTTAGAACAGTCCTAAAGTAAGAGACTTATCTAAGGGGAGGGTAGCACCGATACCCAAATAAATTGTTACCAAAGTTCCGATGAGGAATACGGTAGTGGCAACAGGACGACGGAAAGGGTTTTGGAACTTGTTCACGTTCTCAATAAAGGGAACAAGAATCAATCCCAGAGGTACAGAAGCCATTGCTAACACTCCCAAAAGCTTGTTAGGAAGCGAACGCAAAATCTGGAAAACTGGGTACAAATACCACTCAGGTAAAATTTCTAAAGGTGTTGCAAAAGGATTCGCTGGTTCTCCTGTCATTGCAGGATCTAACACTGCAAGAGCCACGATACAAGCGAAAGAACCCATAATTACAATAGGGAAAACGTAGAGCAAATCATTGGGCCAAGCAGGTTCACCATAGTAATTGTGACCCATACCTTTGGCTAATTTAGCTCTCAATTGTGGATCGCTTAGATCCGGTTTTTTTACTGTTGCCATTTCTGATAGTGTTCCTCTGCTTGAGTTTAATATTGTGAGATTTTACTCGAATTACAACGGACCGGAAATACCTTGTTTACGGATCATCAAGAAATGAGCCAGCATAAACACTGCAATCAACCAAGGTAGTACAAAAGTATGAGCGCTGTAGTAGCGAGTTAAAGTAGCTTGTCCAACACTGGAACCACCACGCAGCAAGTCAGAAATTAAAACTCCAACCACGGGAATCGCTTCGGGTACACCGCTAACGATTTTCACAGCCCAATACCCTACTTGGTCCCAAGGTAAAGAGTAGCCGGTTACGCCGAAAGATACGGTAATTACAGCGAGGATTACACCAGTTACCCAAGTTAATTCCCGGGGCTTTTTAAAACCACCAGTTAAATAAACTCGGAAGGTGTGTAAAATCATCATTAACACCATCATGCTGGCAGACCAGCGGTGAATGGAGCGAATCAACCAACCGAAGTTTACTTCGTTCATGATGAACTGTACTGAAGAATAAGCTTCGGCAACGGTTGGCTTGTAGTAAAAGGTCATTGCAAACCCAGTTGCAAACTGGATTAAAAAGCAAGTAAGAGTAATTCCACCCAAACAGTAGAAAATATTCACGTGGGGAGGTACATACTTGCTTGTAACATCATCAGCAAGCGCTTGGATTTCTAAGCGCTCTTCAAACCAGTCATAAACGTTGGTCATACAACCCAGATTCCTAGAGATAAATTGCGGTTGATAATTATCTCAATTATCGACAATGCGCTAATTGAGATTTGAGGGGACAGCAATAAAATAAACAAAATTTGTTGATATTTGTTTATTTTTAAATTTACTTTTTGCCGTCGCGAGTGTTAATAGTTTAAAGAAACGATTACACTCTCTGGGGAGGGAATGTATTGCGTACTATGCACCCAAGCCCAAAATAATATATGGATACAAAGTAGATCATAGCGTTTTACGGGCGTTGTTTGCCCAGTTTTTAGAAGTCAGTTGCCCAAAATTAGTAACGGCAACACAGCACTTATATAAAAAAAGTAACATAATCTAGAGATAGATTTCATCTTATGGAAGGTTGCTAATTGACCTTCTGTGTAGCGAATTGTGGTTGAAAATCAAGTAAAAAAGTCGAATTTATGGACAATATAAAGGTTTTTCGGGGCATTTTGTCTTTCATAATGGCGTTTTGGCTGGCATTTGGTAGCTTTTGCTTTCCGGCTGTCGCTTTAACAGACGAACAAAAATTAGTTTCTCAGGCTTGGCGAATTGTTAATCGTACTTATTTGGATGACACATTTAATCATCAAAATTGGGCGCAAGTGCGGCAAAAAGCTTTGAATACACCACTAAAAGATAGTTCTTCTGCTTATGAAGCCATTCAAAATATGCTCAAAACCCTTGATGACCCTTTTACTAGATTTTTAGACCCCGAACAATATCGCAGTTTACAAGTCAATACTTCTGGGGAATTAACTGGTGTCGGATTGCAAATTGCTCTTGAACCGAAAACAGGTCAATTACAAGTTGTCGCTCCTATTGCAGGTTCACCAGCAGAAAAAGCCGGAATTCAGCCCCGCGATCGCATTACCCAAATCGAAGGTACCCCCACTGAAAATCTCACTCTTGACCAAGCAGCTTCCTTGATGCGCGGTAGAATTGGAACTACTGTTAGCTTAACCATAGAGAGAGATGACGCTCCCACTCAAGAAATTTTAATTGTTCGCGATCGCATTACTTTAAATCCTGTAATTGCTAAACTAAAAAAAGATCAGGAAAATAACATCGGTTATATCCGCTTGACACAATTCAACGCTAACGCTCCCATAGAATTAGCTCATGCGATTAGCGAATTGGAAAAGCAAGGCGCTGATGGCTACATTTTAGATTTACGAAACAACCCCGGTGGTTTATTGCAAGCTGGGATAGAAGTTGCTCGTTTGTGGTTAGATTCAAATGTTGTCGTTTATACGGTAAACCGGCAAGGCATTCAAGGCAGTTTTGAATCTTTTGGTCCAGCATTAACCCAAGACCCATTAGTGATATTAGTTAATCAAGGAACAGCGAGTGCTAGCGAAATTCTTGCAGGTGCATTACAAGACAATCATCGTGCAACTCTCGTCGGAGAAAAAACCTTTGGTAAAGGCTTAATTCAATCCTTATTTGAATTATCAGATGGTTCAGGCTTAGCGGTGACAATCGCTAAATATGAAACCCCCAATCATCGAGATATTAACAAATTAGGCATTACCCCTGACAAAGTAATTACCTCCGAACCAATCAAACTACAAGAAATAGCGACTTCATCCGATACTCAATATCAAGCAGCAGTAGAACTCTTAGCAGAAAATAGGCAACAGTTAGCACTTAGGAGTTAGTTGACAGTTGAGAGTTGTTGATTACAAATCTCTAACCTTTGACCTTTAACTTTTGACCTTTCTTTGTAATTCTGCTAAATCGAGATTTGCTAAACGATTATAAGCGTTATCTATCAAACCTTTACCTCGGAGAAAGCCCGTATTTGCACCAGGACAAATGTATTGAAGTGTTTGGGGTGTAAAAGTATCTAATAAAGAGTTGATACTTTTGATTTGTCGTTGCCAATGGAAGGTTTTAGATGTTCGTAACGGGGCTGGTTCTCCTTGTTGATTGGGAACTAAATGTCTGCCGGTAAACAATATTCCTCCGGACAGATTGTAGTAAAAACAGGACGAACCGGGAGAATGACCGGGTGTCCAAATAACTTGCGATGTCGAATCAATGGTAAGGTTTTCGCTTATAGCAGTTACCCTTAATTTAGGTAATAAATAAGCTTCTTGCTCTTGAATTAAAATTTCACAGCCAAAAATTTGTTGGATTTCGGCACTTTTACCAATGGCACCGCGATGGCTAATAAAAAACCAACGTACACCACCATTACTTTCTAAAAAATCTTGATTATTTTGATTCCAAGGAGGACAGTCAATCAGGATATTACCTTCGTTTCTTACAATGAAATAAGCGGTTCCCCCTAATGTGTCCCGATTGGGAGAAAATGCAAATAGAGAATTGAGAATTTCCTTTGGTGGCTTGTGTGTTTGATGACTCGGCTCTTGTGAGGGATGCATAGAAAAAAGGTTGTTTGAAATAGAGGTTAATGCTTCGTTAAAACAGCGCACAACTTCAGCAAAAAATGCAGTTCCGATCTGACAACAAGACATTCTTCTCAGAAAACCTGAAAATAAAATGACATTTTTGCTTTTAATTCTTTTAGGAATATTTACTTACTATACTCTGCAACGAACTGTTGCAAAAGTAACAAAAACTCCACCTTGGCTGTTATGGTTAGTATTGATGGCACCACCATTAATATGGACTGGTTGGATGAGAATATATGAAACCCAATTACCATCGGCACTAGTGTTTTGGTCATTAGCAATATGTTTTTTGTTATATTGGATATTGTTTGAGTGGGGGCGTAAAGACCTTAAGGATGGGAACAATGAATCCCCAGCACTCAAAACAGAGTCGGCTATACATCCTACCGTAGAACCAGCACCAGTGCGTCCTATTGAACCAACGGAAGAAAGCCAATTACGTTCGTGTTTTCCTTGGTCTGTATACTATATCCAAAATATTGAATACCGTCCCCAAGCGGTGATTTGTCGAGGTCAGTTAAAAACTTCAGCAACTAACGCTTACCAGCAGGTAAAGGAAAATATTGAAGCAGAATTTGGCGATCGCTTTATTTTAATTTTTCAAGAAGGTTTAAATGATAAACCAATATTTTTGTTAGTTCCTAATCATCAGCAGAAGAAAGCTGGTTTAAAACAGGAACAAATAACAAGACCAGGATTAGCTCTATTACTGTTAGTAGCAACTTTACTCACTACTACTTTTGTCGGAACCAGAATTGCGGGTATTGAAACTACGGCAATATCGTCTAATCCCAGTTTAATCTTGCAAGGATTACCTTATGCCTTATCATTGATGACCATTTTAGGTATACACGAAATGGGTCATTATTTAACCGCAAGGTTTTACAAAATTCGCACTACACTGCCTTATTTTATTCCCATGCCTTTTTTCTTGGGAACCTTCGGTGCATTTATTCAGATGCGTAGTCCTGTACCCAATCGTAAAGCTTTATTCGACGTTAGTATTGCCGGGCCTGTTGCAGGTTTTATCGCAAGTTTACCTTTATTTATATGGGGTTTGAGTAACTCGCAGATAGTCCCCATAGACAACGAAGCACCAATGTTAAATACTGATGCTTTGAATCCCAGAAATTCGATATTAATAGCGTTGCTCTCAAAGTTGACATTAGGCGCTCAGTTAACATCTAATATGGCAATAGACTTACATCCAGTAGCGGTAGCTGGTTTTCTAGGAATAATTGTCACGGCATTAAATTTGATACCTGTAGGACAACTTGACGGTGGACATATTGTTCATGCAATCTTTGGACAGAAAACAGCAATGATTATTGGACAAATTGCTCGTTTACTGTTATTATTACTCTCTTTAATTCAGTCAGAATATTTATTGTGGGCTATTTATTTGATATTTTTACGTTTAGCAGATGAACCGGCTTTGAATGATGTAACTGAATTAGATAATAAACGAGATATTTTTGGACTTCTAGCAATTGCACTGTTAATTTTGATTATACTGCCGTTACCGCAGGCACTCGCTGGTTTATTAAATATTTAAATGATGTATGTGAGATGGTATGAGAGGTGAAAGATTATCTTCTCTGCTCAAAATATATTCACATTTGTAAAATAGTAAAGTTTTTGCTCTACAAAATAGCTTTACTTCCTATATGATGATGTATCATTCTATAGTTCATCAATTCTCAATATAGTAGGATGGATGATTAACTATATTTAATTTACGCTAAGGATAAAAATAGGAATGACACTGCTAATTATTTCCACAGTATCAGTAATTTTCGTCGGAATAGTCACTATATTGGTTTTGCAAATCAAAAATAGTTTAAATGCGAGTAAAATTGAACAAGAAAAATTATTAAAGCTTGTAGAAGATACAAGTGATTTAAATAAGCAATTATCTCAAATAGTTGCTGAGAGTAGTAAAAATCAAATCGATTCTTCCCAAGTCTTAAAAAGCCAGATTGATAATTTAACTCAAACTACAGATAAACTAGAAACTCGTCTAATTGAGTTAAATAAAGCGAATAATCAAACCAAAGAAAGTCTCAATCAAGCATTAGCAAGTAACAACAAGCAGCAACAAGAAAGTTTACAAGCTCTCACACACAAATTAGAAACATTTTCTTCTATATCTAACCAAGTTGAGAATTTAACTCAAACTACGGCTTCTGTGTTAAACAATCTGACTCAATTGAGTGAAGCGAATAATCAAACCAAAGAAAGTCTCAATCAAGCATTAGCAACTAACAACCAGCAACAACAAGAAAGCTTACAGGCTCTCACACACAAATTAGAAACATTTTCTTCTATATCTAACCAAGTTGAGAATTTAACTCAAACTACGGCTTCTGTGTTAAATAATCTGACTCAATTGAGTGAAGCAAATAATCAAACAAAAGAAAGTCTCAATCAAGCATTAGCAACTAACAACCAGCAACAACAAGAAAGTTTAGAAGCTCTCACACACAAATTAGAAACATTTTCTTCTATATCTAACCAAGTTGAGAATTTAACTCAAACTACGGCTTCTGTGTTAAATAATCTGACTCAATTGAGTGAAGCGAATAATCAAACCAAAGAAAGTCTCAATCAAGCATTAGTAAGTAACAACAGGCAACAACAAGAAAGCTTGGAAGCTCTTACACAAAAATTAGAAACATTTTCTTCTATATCTAACCAAGTTGAGAATTTAACTCAAACTACGGCTTCTGTGTTAAATAATCTGACTCAATTGAGTGAAGCGAATCATCAAACCAAAGAAAGTCTCAATCAAGCATTAGCAAGTAACAACAGGCAACAACAAGAAAGCTTGGAAGCTCTTACACAAAAATTAGAAGCATTTTCTTGTGTGTTTAACCAAGTTGAGAATTTAACTCAAACTACAGAAAAACTCGAAACCCATCTAATTGAGTTAAATAAAGCTAATACTCAAACTACAGAAAGTCTGAGCAAAACAATAGAAGGAAATAGTCAGACACAACAAGAATTACAATCTCTGACAAAAAATTTAAAAACTGTTTCTTCTATTTCTGAACGAGTTGAAAATTTAACTCAAACTACAGAAAAATTTGAAAAATATCTAAATCAGTTAGATAAAGTTAATACTCAAACTACAGAAAATTTAAATAAAACAATAGAAGGTACTAACAACAAACAGCAAGAAAACTTTCAACTACTGACAAAGAAATTAGAAACAGTTTCTTCCGTCTCTAACAAACTAGAGAATCTCACTCAAACTACAGAAAAACTGGAAAAATATTTAACTGAGTTAGATAAAGCTAATACTCAATCAAATCAAAAATCAAACCAAGACGAAATAGATATACAGTTAAATAATCAGCAAGAGCAGTTAAAAACTATTGTTGAAAAATTAGCGGGATTTGAGACAATAAAAACTCAATTAGATAGTGTGGTGAACACAGTAAGTAAGCTTGAAAACAGCCTAAATCATCCACCACAAGCTAGAACACCAAAAAGTAGACCAAATAAAACTACTCCCAGGAAAAATACATCTAGTTGATTTGAGGAGTCGGGTTTTAAAATACATCAATTGTGGTAAAAACCCGACTTCTTTTACAAACCCAAGCACTTGAGAAGTCGGGCTTTTTAAAAATGTTTGTCAAATCCTTACAATTATAATAAAAACCCGACTTCTTGTAGATAAATTGTGAATTAGGATGCACTATTACTAGCTGTATCGTTTGTTTTAGCAGCAGGTGAAGTTCCACCCATGCGAATTTCCGAAGTAAAAGAAGCCATACTGAAACCACCAAAACGTTTGAGAATACCAACACGCATCCGTAAGTTGGGACTTGCAAACCATAGACGTTCTTCAGACCACATGGTTTCATATTCTGTAGTTAGGGTGAGTGCATCATCACTACCCATTTTATAACTTCCGGCAACTGGAGTTTTTTCTGCATAACCCATTTCTCGGAGTAACTTTCCTTCCATAGGGTTATCTAAATTGGGTATTGCCACTAACACTGTGGAACCTTCGTGTTTTTCTTTATCCCATTCCATTGTGCCATTCCAGGTTACTCTGGCACCACAGTTACCGCTACTGGGTTCAACTTGATGTTGTTCGCACAGTTTAATTACTTCCGGATGGTCAGCCGCTAAGGTTTCAATAATAATATCTGATTTACCCCCTTCTGACTGTTTAAAAGCCAAATGATGACTAGTACGATGGGAAAACCATTTGCCAGAACTTAATTCAAAAAACTCTTCAATATTCATCAATCAAATTACCTGACATCAAAATTTTTATAATCTCACTTTTTAAAAGGTAACAGCAAGCAAGTACCATCTTTAGATAAAGTCAAGAAAATCAAATGTTTTGTAACTTTATGATACCCAGAAGTCGGTTTTTTTTTTAAGAACCCCAACTTCTCTGACTTGTAAGTGAGTAGTGAGTAGGAGTAGTGAGAAAAACCCTCACATTCATGGCGATGAAAAAAAATTCATGTTGACTGACTTGAAGGAATGTTTTTTTATACTAATTAATCTCAAAATGGTATAGAAATTATTCCATTTGATTGTTTGCTTGTTCAAGTCTTGAGAGGGAAATTTTCGCCGATTCACTGACGTGAGGATGACTATCTTTTTTTAAATACTGTAAAGCTGAAATACTCTTAGGAGTAGGAAGATTACCTAAAGCTTCTGCTAAACGCTGACGTACTAACCAATCTTCCGATTGAGCAAAACGAAGGATTTTGTCCACAGAATCAATATCTTTGATTTCTCCCAACGCTGCGATCGCGGCTTGTTGGATGACAATTTCTTCACTTTCCAAGGCTTTGTAAAGTACTTCTCTTGAGCGATTGTCTTTCAAATTACCAAGGGCAACCGCAGCACTGAAACGTACCAACCAATCAGTATCTTCGTAAAATGCTCGCGATAGCGGTTCTATAGCTCTAGCATCACCCAAATATCCTAAAGCTCCCGCAGCATCCGCTCTGATGCCATAATCTGAGTCAGTTTCGAGTGTTTGGATTAAAATGGGATAGCAATCGGGTGTTTGTTTAATCCCTAAAGCAAATATTGCCATCGAACGTAATTGCAGAGATTCATCATCAAGCACTTTTTTGATTAAAGGTACTGCATCTTCCGCTGGAATATCTCTTAATGAAGCCAGAGCAAGCATTCTATCTCTTAAGGAAGAACTTTCTAATTGAGTCGTAATTTCTTGTAAACTCGAATTTGACATATTATTTGTATTTAGATATTTAAAAAATTACTGGTAGTTATATTTCTATAGTTAACATTACTTTAGCTAAGATACATTAGCCTTTGGAACAGTTTTTAGAATAATTACCTATTAACCATAGTAATACAGTACCATTAACAGCGCCACTTGCTTGCAACCCAGCCTATACCATTAGATATAGTCACACCACCAATTTTACAGGCAACAGCACATACATAAGAACCGATTAATTCCCAGAAAAAATCAGTAGGAGCAGCCACATAGCCGATAAACGCACCACCAATAAGGTACATTAGTTTTAGAGAATATTGATTTTAAAAACTATCCGTCTAAGAGAAAAGAAAAATGACCATCATATTCCAAATAGCTCTACTCGCTCTAGTTGCGTTGTCTTTCGTCATGGTAATTGGCGTACCCGTTGCTTACGCGACTCCTCAAACCTGGGTTGAATCGAAGAAATTTCTCTGGATTGGTTCCGGAGCTTGGTTTGCTTTGGTATTATTAGTCGGAGCTTTAAACTTTTTCGTAGTTTAAGTCACTGCTTTAACCATAGATTGACCAATAATAGGAGCAGAGGAATACCCCACGGATTGCAAAGCAGAGGAATATCAAAGTATATTTTGTTTCCTTTGTCTTTCTCGCAATCTTCCGGTAATTTTCTGCTCCTATTATTTGCGATCGGCACTAAACTGAAGTATCTGGTTAAATCAGTGAACAGTGAACAGTTATCAGTTATCACGGTTTCAGTTGGGGATTTAACCCCGACTGAAACACACCACCCAGGCGTTGTGAGGGACTAGCCGTGCCAATTGATTTACAGTTTTTAACTGATAACTGATAACTGATAACTGTTAAAGAAGTATATTTATAAAAGAGGCAACTATGGCAGTTTTCGAGGGAAGTTTTACTCAAGCAGAACCCCTACACTTTGCATTAGTAATTGGTAGATTTAACGACTTAGTAACCACTAAACTGCTAGAAGGGTGTCAAGATTGTTTAAAACGCCACGGTATTGATACTAACCCCCACGGTTCTCAAGTAGATTATGTTTGGGTGCCTGGAAGCTTTGAAGTTCCATTAGTCGCCCGACAATTAGCAATGTCAGGTAGTTACGACGCGATAATTTGCTTGGGTGCAGTTATCCGGGGACAAACACCACATTTTGACTACGTATCATCAGAAGTCGCCAAAGGAATCTCCGCAGCCGCATTTCAAACAGGTGTACCAGTAATTTTCGGTGTCTTGACAGCCGACACCATGCAGCAAGCCCTAGAAAGAGCCGGAATTAAAAGCAATCACGGTTGGGATTATGCCATGAATGCTTTAGAAATGGCTAGCCTTATGCGTCAACTACGTCCCAATCTCAAACAACAATACTCCTCCGTAAACTCCGGCACCTTAGCAGGTTCCCTTAAAAGCGCAACTTTAAACAACATACCCGCAGAGTCGGAAGAGAAAGTTTAAAAAGAGGAATTGGTAATTGGTAATTGGTAATTGGTAATTGGTAATTGGTAGTTGGTAGTTGGTAATTGGTAATTGGTAGTTGGTAATTGAAGTATATAGTTGAAAGTTAAGCGCTCCCCGTGTCCTTCAAAACTCTCTCATTATTATATTTGTCCCATTACCCATTACCCATTACCCATTACCCATTACCCATTCAAAAAAAGGGGTTGACAAATTTTAACTCGTGTGGGATATTATTATTTAGGATGAAAATGCGGGTGTAGCTCAGTGGTAGAGCGTCACCTTGCCAAGGTGAATGTCGCGCGTTCGAATCGCGTCACCCGCTTAAAAAAAATTAATCATGACGAAAAATGCAGAAATTAAACCTTCTGCATTTTTTAGTTTAATTTTTAGTTAATTTTTGAGTTATAGGATAGGACATTTCCCTATTGCCTATGACCATTGCGATAATTTTGAAGATTTGTTGAAATTTACATATATTAAAATAAAAATAGATCACAGATATGTCTTAGGAGCGATCTGTTTTAAACAGGATGGACTACACTATATGATGGTAAAAGCGCGATGCCTAAAACATCAAATAGTTTAATTTAATTGTGAATCAATTAAAAAGATGTATATAGAAACAGTAACAGCTAAAGAATGTGAATGATACAAAGAGATTTTAGTGGATAAACTGCTTATCCGTTTAAATTATTTCTCAATAGAGAATTCTGTATAAAACAGTTTATTCTGAATTGTAAATTTAAGGGAATATAAAAAAGATTCCTAATTTAAAACCGAAGGGAGAGTCAAAAGAGCAGTCATAGTGCAACCACAAAAGCCCGAAAAAATCGATTTCAACAACGAATACCCGTGTCCCTGTCGCCGTCGGGGACGCTTAATTCCGATTACCCTGACAGAAGCCTTCGGTTGCGATCGCTGTCAGCAGATATTTGTCGTAGAAGACAATGCTCGCGTTCTAGAGCAGCTTTCTACGACTTATCCGTACAAACGAGCTTGGCGCTGGACAAATTCTGGATGGAAAGTAGTGCATCCACGTCTGGGAGAAAGTTACCTACCAGTAGCGCTGGGGATTATTTTCGTGCTAGTCATTATATGGTTGCCATTAGCATTGCGTTTGGCAAGTGGTTCTGGCATTATTGCTTGGGCGCTGATAGCAGTGCTATTGGCTATACTGCCAGCTCTTATGGTTTGGCTTACCTATAGACGTTAAGGCGCTGATTATTTACTGTGGATGCTTTTGCCGAGAACCCCCAAACAATTGTGATCGCTAAAGGCGACGCTGAGCGTATCGCCAAACGCGCATACGATGCTGCCTTAAAATTGGGCATCACCAAAGGAGCAGAGCGTAGTCGCGCTTTAATGGCGATGGCTGAGGCGCTAGAACGCTCGTTTGACGATATATTAGAAGCGAATACTTTAGACCTCGAAGCTTGTCGGGAAATGGCAGTACCAGATTTAATTTTGGATTGGCTAAAATTAACTCCGGAACGTTTAGATTCAGCAGTAGAAATTCTCCAAAGATTGGAGGGATTATCAGATCCCCTACGACGGATGAGAACTGCTGATTATCAATTAGGTGAAGAGCAAAGTTACTCCCAGTCAACACCTTTGGGGGTAATTGCTTTTATTTACGAAGCCTTTCCAGAATTAGGAGCCATTGCAGCTGGTTTATGTATTAAAACCGGCAACAGTATTATTTTGAAGGGAAGTACCGAAGCAAGCCATTCCAATGCGGCGATCGCCTCAGTACTACAAAATGCTGTTGCAGAAGCTGGATTACCTGTAGGCTCTGTAGAATTGGTAACAGCGGAACATGGTACATCAATTCGGGATTTGGTTGCTCAAGAACAGTATTTAAATTTAGTAATTCCCTACGGACGTACCAGTTTAATACAGCAGGTAGTACGCCAATCTACAGCACCAGTTTTAAAATCGGCTATGGGTAATTGTTATCTATATTGGTCGTCCAATGGTAGCTTGGTGGATATTGCACGCTGGATGATTACTGAAAGCCATGCTAGTTCTCCAGATCCAGTAAATGCCATTGAAAAGGTGTTAATCAATCGGCAAACTCTATCCTCTTCTTTAGGTACGTTATTAAAGAATTTACAGGAGAAAGGTTTTTATCTTAGAGGAGATGCTGAACTGCGAGAATCATTTCCTCAGTTGCAACTGGTAGAAGATAATGAATGGGGAAGAGCTTATTTTACTAAAACAGTTGCGTTTAAACTTGTAGATAGTTTAGATACGGCGATTACTTGGATTAATCAGTATAGTAGTGGACACGCTGACTGCATTGTCACTGAATCTTACCAAGAAAGCAGGCAATTCGCTTTGGGTGTAAATAGCGCTTCTACCTATATTAATGCTTCTCCGCGTTTTAGCCGTAATCCATTATGGGGAGATGCGGTATTTTTAGGAATGTCTAATCAAAAAGGACACCGTAGAGGATTGATTGGTTTAGAAAGTTTGACTACCCTCAAGCATATCGTCCAAGGAAACGGAAGATTTTGAGATTAGCATAGAACTATTAATACACCATTGTACTGTTAAATTTGTACAGGAAACAAGGTATATATAGCGGTTTTCACTTGAGTGGAATACAAATTTTACCTCACCCCGCCCTCCGGGCACCCCTCTCCTCCTGACAGGAGAGGGGAAGGGGGTGAGGTTTTAGTGTATTGGACTCAACTGAAATTTGCTATATTTTTTTAATGCAATAACCAGGCAAAATGTAAATAAAAGTCTTGTTCCGATCGTCAAAATGTCCCTAACCTAAAGTTATACCTTACACCGCAGGAAAGCCGTGCTAATTAAACGGTGTATTCAAAAAATAAATCATATTAATTTAATGATTTATATAGAAACTCGGTTTTTTGCGTATTTTTGAGTTGTAAGTGTAAGATATCCTTAAATCAATCTCTTATTTGAGCAAGAAAACATTTTTCATGACACAAACGCCAACTACTAGAGTAACTTTTGCCAAGAACATTGGCTTTAGAAAAGAACTGAATAAACGAGTAGATGCTTATTTTCAGTCCGAGAATATTAAAACCAGAGATAATTTTGCAATGTACTTCAAAAGTGCGATTATCTTAGGATGGGTAGCTTTTTCCTGGATATTCACTCTTTTTTCTCCGAACATCATATGGATGAAAATACTTGGATGTATCATGTTGGGAATGGGCTTTGCTGGTGTTGGCTTTAGTGTAGGACATGATGCCAACCACGGCGGTTATTCTAGTAAAAAATGGGTTAATAGTACTTTTGGTTTGACTTATGATTTTATCATTGGTCTTTCCAGTTACTTATGGAGATGTCGTCATAATCTTTTGCATCATACCTATACAAATATCATCGGTCATGATGTGGAAATTGATGGTGATGGTTTAGTGAGAATGTCTCCAGCAAGAGAGCATAAATGGTATCATCAATACCAGCATTTGGTAATTAATTTTGTATATGCAATTATTCCATTTTATTGGTCAATTGCTGATGTTTATCTCATTTTATTTAAACGTAAATATCACGAGTATAATATCCCAAAACCAAGCCCATTACAATTGATGATTTTAATTGGTGCAAAATTTGTTTGGTTGGGACTTTATGTTGGTATACCATTTGCGTTGGGATACAGTCCAATACAAATCATTATCGGATTATGCATCGTGAATATGCTTTATGGAGTACTAATTTGTAATGTTTTCATGCTTGCTCACGTACTCGAACCAGCAGAATTTATCGAGCCAAATTCTTTAGGAAATGTCATCGATGATGAATGGGCAATTTTTCAAGTAAAAACAACAGTTGATTTTGCTCCTAAAAACCGTTTTCTCAACTGGTATCTCGGTGGACTGAACTATCAAGTTGTTCATCATTTATTCCCCCAGATTTGTCATATTCATTATCCACAAATAGCTCCAATATTGGCGCAAGTTTGTCAAGAATACGATGTAAAATACAATGTATATCCAACGTTTACAAAAGCACTGGTTGCTAACTATAGTTGGTTAAAACTAATGGGAAATCCTCCTCAAATCAGTCAAGTAACGCCCCAAATCTTGTAAAAAAAAGGATTGTTTAATGTAGAGACGTAGCAATGCTACGTCTTCATTAATCCCACAAAAATCTATCTGACTCCAATCAAATTTGCTATATAGAGCAACGCATTATTATGATTCAATTTTTCGCGTTATAACCATAATAAAAAAGACGTAGCACTGCTACGTCTCTACAAAACCACTGTATGGCAATTACGAATTGCTTAATCTGTTCACTTCTATATTTATCTAAAATGAGAAGTGTAATAAACCTTTTTACCTTCATTTGGAACAAAATGGCATTTTCTGAAAGAATTCCACAGAGAAGTTAAAATTGGCTCATCTGATTTGTGGAAATATTCACCCAAAACTGGTTTAATTGCCTCAGTTGCTTTTTTCAAATTGTAGTGAGGGATATTTAAGAAAATGTGGTGAGCAACATGAGTACCGATATCGTGATGAATATGATTGATAAAACCATAATCGCGGTCAATACTGGAAATAGCACCTTTAAGAAAAGTCCATTCGTCACCGCGATACCAAGGAATATCTGCCTCGGTATGATGTAAAAATGTCACCAAATCCAACCAAATTACAAATACAATGTATGGGCCAGCGTAGTATTTGATTAACCACATGAAACCCCATTGATAAGTCAAGAAAGCTAGTAAACCAACCATGGAAGTCCAGAGTACAGTACTAGTGATGACATCCCATTTCTCTGAGGGTTTAAACAACGGACTACCAGGTAAAAAGTGAGAACCTGTTTTACCTGGAGAACGTTTAAATAAGTATACCGGATAAGCCAGTAAAAACAGGTAATGTCTACCGATTTTTTCCACTAAATCCATTTGATTGTAAGCTGATTCCGATAATGGATACCAACTTTCATCATTTTCTAAACTACCAGTATTTTTGTGATGAGTTCGATGACTAATTCGCCATCCGTGATAGGGAACAAGTATCGGTGTATGAGATAAATGTCCGATCAAATCATTCAACCATTTGTGGCGAGAAAATGACTGATGTCCGCAGTCATGTCCGACTACAAATAAAGCCCAAAACATAGTTCCTTGCATTACCCAGAAAACAGGAAAAAATAACCATGAATCTAGGTAGTAAGCTAAGCCATAAAGTCCAGCAATAATTAAGATGTCACGAGCAAAGAAAAACAGAGATTTACCTACTTGAGGTTGAAAACATTCTGCTGGAATTGCTGCTTTTAAATCCCCAAGAGTAAAGGGTAGTTGGTTTGTTTCCTCTGATGATACCGCTTGAGGAGTATTTTCTGGGTTAACTGTAGAAGTTTGCACGCTTGTTACGTTACCGGATATAAAGTGAATTTTGTTGACTATCTGTTGAGTAAATTAAAGTCAGTAAAACTTAACAGTTAACAGTTAACAGTGAAGCGCAAAGCTTTCTTGTTAGACACATAATAATCTATTGATTATTGAGTCCGATCTACCCTACCATAATATGTCTGGTAACTGATAACTGATAACTGATTTCACGACCTTTATTCCACATTTAACTAATGCAAAATCGATGATTTATTATATATAACCCCCGATATTTTCAAGGGGGTTAAACATAGAAATCTCGAATTGAAAAAATCAGGAATTGTTATCGTCGTGCATAATAATCTTTAAAGGAAATATATTCATTCTCTGAAGTATACAAGTGACATCTGTCGGTAATATACTTGAGTAAAGACAAAGAAAAGGTACATTCATCCCGTACATAACTTCCCCAATTTTCTTGTAAGCTGCGATGGGCAAGACGCAAATTGTAGGAAGGAATCGCTGTGGAAACATGATGGGGTACGTGTACGTTGATATCGTGACACAGAAACTCTACCCAACGGGGATAATTACAGTGAACTGTACCGGATAGCTGGGCTATAACTGGATTCCATTTATCTGCTGCGATAAAAGGGATATCTGGAGCAGTGTGGTGAATATAAGTAAAGGTACTCATCCAAAAATGATACACCATCCAGGGAAGTAGCCAGAACTTAATAAATCCCCAAATACCAGTTGTAGCAATTAGCGCAGGGAAGCATACAGCGGCAAATATAACTACTACACCTACAGAAAGCTTAATAGCAGGTTGGTCTTGTTTACGATATGCAGACCAATTAAAATGATGCATCGCCCAATGTACAATCGAGCCTATCCACCATAAACGGTTGTATAAAAATCTCTTAAAAAGCCATTTTAAGGCTACTCCACTATTTTCGTAAACTTCCGTGCTTACGGGTTGCCAAGCATTATCTACTTTTAATTTATTAGTGTGAGTGTGGTGATAATTGTGCTTGATCCGCCAACCGTGGAAAGGGTAAATTAACGGCATCATAAATAAATGTCCCACTAAATCATTTACCCAAATACGTTTAGCAAATGAACGATGAGCGCAATCATGTCCGATGACAAAAAATCCTGTAGCAGCAGTACCCGTGTATATCCATGCTAAGGGTAAAAGATACCAAGGCGCGATCGCCAAAAAAAAGTAGCCGACAATAACGGCTAAAACGCTGCTAATTGCACTAAACCAAGCTTTACGAGCATCTTGGATGAAACACTCTGAGGGCAGAGATTTGATGATGTCTGTCAGCTTGAGTTCGGAGTCAGTAAGCTGTTTAGGTTGCGAGTGGTGTGTATTTATTGCTGATGTTGTCATGAATGAATTTAATTAAAATAAAAACTCCGCTTTTACGAAGTTTCGTAACATTCGCGATTTGGATTATATCAAGTAATTAACCCCACGTATTTAGAGAAAATTCTATTTTCTTAACTAAACAAGCGGTACCCCCGCTTTTGCCCTAAGTAATAATGCGTAAGCAGGGGTAAATAAAGGTTAACTTAATTTTGTCAATTTTGGATTTTGGATTACTCTCACAAATGAATTCAATATCCAAACAATATCCAAAATATGTTACTGCTTCGTAGGTGCTAATTTGACATTTGTAGCCAAACCTAAAAATTGCAGTAATTGAATCGTCATCCAGGTAAGGTCAATTTCCCACCATTGCAACCCGTGACGGGCTGAATATTGAAAAGCGTGGTGATTATTGTGCCATCCTTCACCATAGGTCAATAAAGCTACCCACCAGCAGTTTTTAGAGTGGTCTCCTGCATCATAGGTTTGATAGCCAAATTTATGAGTTGCACTATTGACAAACCAGGTGCAGTGCCATACAAAAATAAGACGAACGAAAATACCCCAAACTACAAAAGACCAACCACCCAAAAGTAATAGCAATCCACCCAGAGCAAACTGGATTGGTAGCATATACTTTTCTAAAAAGTTGTAAACTGGGTCATCTTTGATATCTTTTGTAAAGCGGGGAACATCAGCAAAAGCCGGAGAATGGTAAAACATCCAACCCATGTGGCTCCAGAAAAAACCCTTATTGGAATCATGAGGATCTAGCTCTTGATCGGAATGTAAATGGTGGATGCGATGCATTCCCACCCATGCAATCGGTCCTCCTTGACAAGCAAGAGTCCCACAAAATGCTAAGAAATACTCCAGCCATTTGGGAGTTTGAAAACTGCGATGAGTGATCAGTCGGTGAAATCCCAGAGTAATGCCTAAGCCTCCAGTTACCCAATACAACAGTAAAGCTACGCCTACGGCTTTCCAGTTAAAAAAAGCGGGGAATGGAGCCAGTAAAATTCCAAAATGTAATCCGACGAAAAATGAGATGTGCAGCCAATTTAATGGACCTTTAGTTGTTGATGTAGCAATTGTCATGCGTTAACCTGTTTGAGAATTGTTTAGCCTAATCTGCGCGTCCGTTATGCCCCAATTTTGGGCTTTTGCGTGATGATTACGCAAAGGGTAGCGCCAATAACGCCACAAATCCCCATAGTTTAATTATTTTTTTGAGAACGGTTTTACTAATGAACAGCTTGGAACAACTGCAAGAAGCAGAACAAGCACTGTTAAAGATTTTTTCTGGAATTGACCACAAGGTCAAGCAAAATCTTCAAAGAGTGCTAAGTGCCTTCCGTCATCATAGTGTAGGGGCGCACCACTTTGCAGGTGTAACGGGATACGGTCATGATGATTTGGGCAGAGAAACGTTAGATAAGGTTTTTGCAGAAATCATGGGAGCGCAAGCCGCTGCTGTCAGGGTACAGTTCGTTTCGGGGACTCATGCCATAGCTTGTGCTTTATTCGGTGTACTCCGTCCCGGTGATGAAATGTTGGCTGTAGCAGGCGCACCCTACGATACTCTCGAAGAAGTCATTGGCTTAAGAGGTAAAAATCAAGGTTCACTAATTGATTTTGGCATAAGCTATCGCCAATTGAATCTCACTCCAGAAGGAACGGTGGATTGGCAAGCTTTAAGTCATGCGGTAGAGGATAAGACTCGTTTGGTGTTAATACAGCGTTCCTGCGGCTATTCCTGGCGTTCTAGTCTTTCAATTGCCGACATAGAGAAAATTGTTCGTTTAGTCAAGCAGCAAAATCCGAACACTGTTTGCTTTGTTGATAACTGTTACGGTGAATTTATCGAAACTCAAGAACCTACCCACGTGGGTGCGGATTTAATGGCTGGTTCCTTAATCAAAAATCCCGGAGGAACCATCGTTACTGCTGGTGGCTATATCGCTGGACGCGAGGACTTAGTGGAAGCCGCAGCTTGTCGTTTGACGGCTCCGGGAATCGGTAGAGAAGGCGGTGCGACATTTGACCAACTTCGTTTGTTATTTCAGGGATTATTCCTAGCTCCACAAATGGTAGGGGAAGCAATGAAAGGCACTCACCTGACTGGTTATGTTTTTGACAAACTAGGATATCCCGTTAACCCCACACCTTTTGCACCTCGTGGAGATGTAATTCAAGCAATTAAACTCGGTTCCGCCGAAAAATTAATTGCCTTTTGTAAAGCCGTACAGAGGCATTCTCCTATCGGTTCCTATCTAGACCCCATTCCCGACGAAATGCCGGGATACGAAAGCAAAGTAGTCATGGCTGGGGGGACATTTATCGAAGGTAGCACCTTAGAATTTTCCGCTGATGGACCATTAAGACAACCCTACATAGTTTATTGTCAGGGGGGAACTCATTGGACTCATGTGGCGATCGCTCTTGAAGCTGTGATTGAGGTAATGGGTAATGGGTAATGGGTAATGGGTAATTGGTAATTGGTAATGGGTAATGGGTAATGGGTAATGGGTAATGGGTAATGGGTAATAATCTCTCCCCCATCCCCTTGTCT
>NZ_JADEWL010000110.1 GCF_015207665.1 Plectonema cf. radiosum LEGE 06105 | reverse complement strand
CCATCTCCCCATCCCCTTGTCCCAAAATGTAGAAGAAACCCCCACTAGAAGTACGGTTTAACTGAATGCATTACAATTCAAAACCTGTTACATTTATTAATGTAAGTTGAAGTAATACCACACGCAGATTATCGTGAACAATATAGACCAGCGTAATAACCCAGAATTTTTTGACAATCCAACCAAAGGCAGTAATTCCTTTTTACAGTACATTAAATCTTTGAGTCCGGAAATGGTGACTCAACTATCGAGGCCTGGTTCTTCTGAAGTTGTGGAAGCAATTGAACGTACTATTTCTAGTATGTTAGGTGGTTTACCTTCTGATGATTTTAACGTCACCATCGCAACTAATCGTGAAAATTTAGGAAAGCTTTTAGCTTCAGCAATGCTAAATGGTTATCTATTACGTAACGTCGAACAGCGTATGGGGTTTGAAAAATCATTACAATCGTTAGAAGCTGATTTTCGGGACAATGAGTAAATCAATTAATCTAGTTTATGAAATTAGCCTCAGTCCCCCTGACTGGGGTTTTTTATTGCTGCATTTTCAGAAAAATGGCTGTTGGGCATTGTAGATAAACTAGTTTACCCTTTATGATTCTTATTATTATGTATAAGCGACTTCTGCTAATATTGTGCTTCATTTTAGGTGGTATTGGAATTGCTACATTTTTCGCTTGGCAGCAAGTAATGCAGTTACCTACTTGGTATACTAATTCATCTACAAATGAAAACGCAATTTCTGCTAATCAACAAACCAAAAAGCCTCTACAATCTGAAGAAGTATTACGTAAAGTTTCACAAAATCTCACCACAAAAACTACAGGAGAAGTACATCTTGATGCTTCGGAAATTAATTCATTAATTGCTACCTCCCTGACAAAAAATAATCAGCATAGTAAATATATAACAGCAATTAAAGCTACAAATACTCAAATTCAAGACGGTAAAATCTCTGTGGGTGCTGTTATTGAAACTTCATCTATTCCCGTACAAGAATTGTCTGCACGGAAAACAAAAATTATTCAAATATTAGAAAATTTACCGGGAAAAGAAAAATATCTTTATATCGGAATTGAAGGAAAACCCACTATTCGTAACCAGGAAGTTAGCTTTGACGACACAACTAAGGTTTCTTTAGGTAATTTTAGCTTTCCTCTTGCTGAAGTTTCGCAAAATATCGGTTTATCTCAAGACAGTTTCAATCAACTTCTTTCTCAAGAACTTAAAAAATTACCAATTCAATTGGAAAGTATAACTATTCAAGATGAACGTATTATAATTCGCGGTTCTAAAAATAATCGTGAATAGGCAATAGTTATTTTTTCCAAGGTAATTTACTACCCATTTCTGTGAGTGCTGAGAATACTAAATACAAAATTAGCAAAGAAACGCTGCTCAGAAAAATCACTAACTCTTTATCCATATTTTTATTCTCTAATTAATTTTTATGTCAGATAACTTGCTTCATTGCGCGATCGCCATCAGAAATTAGTGTGACAATAAACACGCTTTTTCTACGAGGATTCACTGGAGTTGTACTTCTGATAGAATTGCCGGCAGAATAGAAAATAATACTTTAATTTTATCAGGAATAGCCGCAAGTGTCACAAAACTCTGGTGGTGCCGTACTCTCACTTTCATATGATTGCTTTAAGAATTGCTTGTACAAGCATCCTGCAAGAAAATATGCCGGCGTTGCTAAGTCCTATTTATAATTGCTGACTACTGTAACTACAAATAAAATCGCCAACTGTGCAATTAGCTACTTGAATAATGCAGTATCTAATACTTTTCATCAAATCATCAAAATAAGTTGTAAAAGACCAACAAAACCCTCTGTTATAAATGGTAAAAATTTGTTAAGAATGGTAAAAGGAACTTCAACGGGAGTAAATAAATATTATGGAAAGTAAAGTTGCGACTAAACCACCACATCAAGTAGTGATTATTGGTGGGGGTTTTGGGGGATTATATACAGCAAAAGCGCTGAATAGTAAAGATATAAATGTTACTTTAATAGACAAAAGAAATTTTCACTTATTCCAACCACTTTTATATCAAGTGGCTACTGGGACATTATCTCCCGCTGATATTTCATCACCATTGCGTTCGATACTTAGTAAGAGTAAAAATACAAAAGTACTGTTGGGAGAGGTTACGGATATCGATCCAGAGACGGGAAATGTTGTGATGAGGGGTGAGAAAATACCTTATGATAGCTTAGTGATTGCCACAGGTGCGAAGCATTCCTATTTTGGTAAAGATGAGTGGGAAGAATTCGCACCTGGTTTAAAAACTGTGGAAGATGCGATCGAAATGCGTCGGCGGATATTTACAGCATTTGAAGCAGCCGAGCAAGAGACAGACGAAGATAAACGTCGTGCTTTACTGACGTTTGTAATAGTTGGTGGTGGCCCAACTGGAGTTGAATTAGCAGGTGCGATCGCCGAGTTGGCTTATAGTATTCTTAAAGAAGATTTTCGTAATATTGACACTTCCGAAACCCAAGTGTTGCTTTTGGAAGGTTTGGATCGAGTTTTACCACCGTTTGCACCAGAGCTATCTGTAAAAGCTCAAGAATCTTTAGAAAATCTGGGTGTTACTGTAGTTACGAAAACTTTGGTAACAGGTATTGAAGGAGATATAGTTACCATTAAGCAAGGTGAAGAAATCAAACAATTTGCAGCAAAAACGGTATTATGGGCAGCAGGAGTAAAAGCTTCACCTTTAGGTAAATTAATTGCAGAAAAAACTAGTGCAGAATGTGATCGAGCAGGAAGAGTAATTGTTGAACCAGATTTGAGTGTGAAAGGATATCCGAATATATATGTAATCGGTGATTTAGCGCATTTTGCTCATCAGACAGGTAAACCATTACCGGGTGTAGCACCTGTTGCAATGCAAGAAGGGGAATATGTCGCAAAATCGATCAAACAGCAGATAAAAGGCAATACGACAGCCCCATTTAATTATGTTGATAAAGGTAGTTTAGCAGTAATTGGACAACATTCTGCGGTTGTTGATTTAGGTTTTATAAAACTTACAGGTTTTATCGCTTGGTTATTTTGGTTATTAGTTCACATTTATTATTTAGTTGAATTTGACAACAAACTTGTAGTCATGATTCAGTGGGTTTGGAATTATTTTACTCGCAATCGTGGTGCGAGATTAATTACAGGAAAAGATTTAACAGCACCAGTTGAAGTTAATAGTCAGGGAGATTATTATCCATCGGTGAATGATAAGAAAACTGTGAATGCTTGATAGTTGATAGGTGATAGTTGATAGGTGATAGTTGATAGTTGATAGGTGATAGGTGATAGTTGATAGGTGATAGGTGATAGGTGATAGTTGATAGGTGATAGTTGATAGGTGATAGGTGATAGTAATTAAGCTGAAAAACGTTTAATTTGTATATTCAAATTTTATTCAAGTTTTGTAGTGCGGGCATCCTGCCCGCTAGAAAAATATAAATTAAATGCGCGATAGCTTATTAGAAAAACCAACAATTAACCACTAATAACCAAAAACCACTGTCAATTACTTCAATGGTAAAGTTACAATTACAGTAGTTCCTACACCTTCTTTACTAATCAAGTTGATTTCTCCTTGATGCAATTGTACATATTGTTCAACGATTGATAATCCTAAACCATGTCCGGGTATTTTACCGACATTACTACCTCTTTGAAAAGAAGTAAATAAGTTTTCTTGTTCTATTTGGGGAATACCAATACCTTCATCTTGAATGCGGAAAATAGCTTCTTCTTGTAAACAAAATAAATCAAAGCGTATTTCTCCACCTTGAGGAGAATATTTAATTGCATTGGATAATAGATTAGTCAGGATATGTCGAAGTAGTTTTTCATCTACACAAGGTAGTTTAATAGTTTCTTCTTGCTGAATATAGCATCCTTGAACTTTAAAAATAATTTGATGCTTTTCGGTTGCGATTAGTTTGAATTCTGCTACTAAATTTTCGCAAAATTTTACTAAATCTAAAGGTAAGGGATTAAACTTAATTTTATTGACTTCTGCTTGGCCAACTAATAAAACATCATTTAACAATTGATTGAGATGTTTGACAGAATTTTGTATATGGTATATGTATTCGTGTTTTTTATTTTCTGTTAATTGCTGGCTTTGATTTGCGAGTAATTCAGTTGAATTTAAAATTGTGCTTAATGGATTACGAAACTCGTGACTTACCATTGAAACAAAGCGAGATTTTAGTTCTCTCATTTCTTTCTCTTTTTCCAATGCATCCCGCATCACAGTTTCTGTTTGATGTTTGCTTAAAGCTATTTCAATGGTAGTAATTAATTGAGTTTCTTCAAAAGGTTTGAGTACATAACCAAAAGGTTGAGTTGCTTTAGCTTTTTTTATTGTACTTTCATCTGAATGAGCAGTCAGAAAAACGACTGGAATATTAAAATTATTGAGAATTATTTCGGCAGTTTCAATTCCATTCATCTCACCTTTAAGCATCATATCCATTAATACTAAATCTGGTTGGAATTGTTCTATCTGAGAGATTGCTTTTTCTCCATGTGCAATAATTGCGGGGACAATATAACCGGAATTTTCTAAACAATGTTTGATATCATAAGCAATTATTCTTTCGTCTTCCACAACCAATATTTTTTCTTTCATTTTTATTTTATATCTCGTTGTTTTCGCTAAATGTAATTCTAAATGAAGTACCAAATTTGGAGTTATATACGATTGTTCCTTCCAATTGTTCTACTAAATTCCAGACTAATTCTAAACCGAGGGATTGCTTTTTTAATGAATCAATATTTTCTTGTACTCCCACACCATTATCACTAACTGACAATGAATATTTATTTTCTTGTAAAGCGATAAATTCTACATAGATTTCTCCTTCATCACTATTTTTAAAAGCGTGTTTAATTGAATTAGAAATAAGTTCGTTGATAATTAAAGCACAAGGAATAGCTGTATCAATTTTTAAAAATGCTTTTTCGATATTAGTATTTATTTTAATATTATTATTTATGGCATAAAAACTAATTAAATTATTTGTTAATTTGCGAATATATTCTGAAAATTCTATTGCTGCTAAGTTGTTAATTTGATACAAGTTTTCGTGAATTAATGCCATTGCGCGGATACGATTCTGACTATCTTGAAAGATTCCTAAAGCTTGTTTATCTTTAATATATCCAGATTGTAAACGTAGTAAACTAGAAATGATTTGTAAATTATTTTTAACGCGATGGTGAATCTCTTTAAGTAACACTTCTTTTTCTTTTAAAGAAGCTTTGAGTTTATTTTCTACCTGTTTACGAGCCGTAATATCTGTACTCGAACCAGCCATAAAAATTGGCATTCCAGTTTCATCCCGAACTACCGTACCACGACTTAAAAATCCTAAAACATCTCCATTTTTGTGCAACATCCGATGTTCAATTTCGTATTTAGGAATTAACTCTTCTAAATAAGCGTTAATTTCAGCTTTTACTAAACCAACATCGCTCGAATGTACAAATCCCAACCAGCTAGTAAATTGATTAGCTATTTCTTCATCTTTATAGCCAAGCATCGCTTTTAAGTTAGAATCAATATAAACCTCATTAGTTTGAATATCCCATTCCCAAACCCCCACTTTTCCCGCATTTATAGCTCTTGCATATCTTTCTTCACTTACTTTTAAAGTTTCTTCTAATCTCTTGCGTTCTAAAACATTTCCTAATATTTCTGCAACAATTTTAAGTAAGATAATACTGTCTTCTGTCCATATAGTTGTATTCAAGGATTCAAAACCTAAAAAACCAATCAAGTTACCGCTACAAGCAATTGGTAAAATAATCAACGATTTAATATCTTGAGTTGGAAAAATCTGTTCTTTAACTAGTTCTTGTAATTTTAAATCCTCTATATCTGTTAATTGGAGTATTTCACCACACTGAAGCTTTTTTATAAATAAATTCAAATCTTCGATGTAAATATCTTTTAATTGCTCAATACGGGATGGAATTTTTTGACTACACCATTCATGAGTATTATCTACCTTTTCGCCATCTTCTGCTAACAAAAATATATAACTACGGTCAATATTAATAAATGTAGCTATAGTTTGCAAAGCTTGATTAATAGCGTCATCTATTTGATTAGCAGCAAGATTAATAAAATCCGTAGATATCCTAGTAATTAGCTTTTCAAACGCAACTCTAAAACAAAGTTCTTCTTCAATTATAAGACTATCATCTATCTGATTTTGCAATAGTTTATTACTATTTAATAGGTGATGAAATTTTTGCTTTAAATTATCATATTTTATTGTTTGTTCTTGTAACTGTATTTTAGTATTTAAAAGTTCTGCTTCCAGTTTTGTAGCTATGCTTTCTGGAGTAACTATTTCTATTAAGTCTCCTCCTTGATTTATAATTGGTAAATATTTAATATTATGTTCACGCATTATAGATAGCGCTTGTTGATAATCATAATCTGGCTCTAAACTAATTGCGGGCTTCATTACTTCCGCAACTTTAACTTTTTCTAAATTTGTTTTAGAAGTAATTAAATAAATTAAGTCAAAAAGCGCAAAAATTCCCAACAATTGCGAATGTTCTATAACAAATAATTGCTGTGGTACTTTATCTTCTCTTTTAAGTTGTTCTATTAAATCAATAATTTCTATCAAACTAGTTTCGGGAGAAACCGCGAGCTTAAACTCTTGAATAGTATCAGCGACTAAAAACATAGCGACAATTTATTAAAGCTACATTAGTGCTGTAGCAAATCTTCTTATAGATTAATTCTTCTTCTATTTATTTTTTGAAATTAGTCTACTTTTTATGCAAAAATTACATAAATATAATTGATATAGCAATAATACTTAATACATCTGATTCTCGTTAATTTGTCTGAGTATAATTAACTGCTATATACGGACTGGCAATTAAAAATTTGAAAGTGTTGAATCTATCTCACTCTCTTTCTAAAAATGTTGATAGAAACACCATAGCTCAACGATATTAAATTTACAGATATTTTCTTGAATGATGATTAACATTGCTACCCCGATAAATTAACTAACAGAACCATTTGCAGATGCGATGGGAGATAAATACATACTGTCTCCAGTTGCTAGCTTAAGTTATAAAGAAAACTATTGCATCGTGGTTAATACTTATTGTTGATTCCAAACAAGCAGTTTTGAAAAGTCGGGTTTTTATAGTTGTTGTCTGATGTTGCAGACATTTGTGCCAAAAACCCGACTTCTGATTTTTATAACTCTTATCTGATATTACAGATATTTAGTCTGCTATATAAAAACTAGACAAGTCTAGACTTTTATTTCTTGTTTCAACGGGGGCATGGGAGCGGTTAACCCTCAACAAGCTTACACGGTTAAGCCATCCGCGTGATTGTTAAACATCTTGATGTAGCTACGGTTTTTGCATATCAATCAAGAAAGCTTTTCTAAGATTTTAGCAAAAAACGAAGCATAAAATACATCAAAAAAATATAGACAATTGTCCCGAATTGACATTGCTTGTCTACAAAAAAGGTTACTAGTCAAAGCTCAAAACCCAACTTTTGTGAATTTTCTATTAGTTCCATCAAAAAGTGATAGGTGATTATAGGGCGCGTTGGGAGTAGTATTAAGTAATTACAAAAATATACTAATGAAACCGATGTCTAGCGAACAGGGTACGCTGAACGTCTACCATTCTACTCTCGCATCTATCGTTGGAGAAGAAAACCTAATTTATGATCAGGCTGTATCACCAGGAATCCTCCCCGGTTGCATCGTTTATCCCCAAACTCAATCACAACTCGCTCAAGTTATTTCTCAAGCTTACCGCAACAAATGGCGCGTTTTACCTTGCGGTAACGGTAGTAAACTTAAGTGGGGTGGTTTAACCGAAAATATTGATCTTGTTGTTAGTACCAAAGGTCTGAATAAAATTATCAATCACGCTGTAGGAGATTTGACTCTTACTGTGGAAGCAGGGGTGAAATTTGCCGATATTAAAGCACTTTTAGCCAAACATAACCAAATTCTTGCCCTTAATCCTACATCACCACAATTAGCAACCTTCGGAGGTATCATCGCTACTGCTGATACGGGTTCCTTGAGACAGCGTTATGGTAGTGTTAGAGACCAATTGTTAGGTGTAACTTTTGTCCGTGCTGATGGTCAAATTGCCAAGGCTGGAGGGAGAGTCGTCAAAAATGTTGCCGGTTATGACTTGATGAAATTATTTACTGGCTCTTACGGTACTTTAAGTATTATTACGGAAGCTACATTTAGATTGTATCCCATGCAATCAGCTTCGGGAACTGTGGTATTGACGGGTAGTAGAGAAGCCGTATCTCAAGCAGCCGATACCCTTCGTGGTTCTGCTTTAACCCCCATTCAAGCCGATTTACTTTCTTCTCAATTAGTATCAACTTTGGGATTAGGTAAAGGATTAGGATTAATTGCGTGTTTCGAGAGTATTCCCGAAAGCGTTAAAGAACAATTAAACCAAGTTTTACAAATAGGCGAAAAATTAGGATTAACAACTGCGGTGTATTCCGACGCGGAAGAACAAAGCTTATGGCTCTTATTACCAGAACAAATACATTTACCTGACTCAGAAACGGCAATTACTTGCAAAATAGGAGTATTACCAAACACTGCTGTGGAAGTTTTGAATCAAGTCGATTTAGGTTTGATTCACATGGCTAGCGGTTTGGGAATATTGCGCTTGGAAAACAAAAGTCAGGTATTAGAAGTGCGAAAATTATGTGAACAAAATAGTGGCTTTCTCACAATTTTATCTGCACCATTAGAAGTTAAACAAAAGTTAGATGTTTGGGGTTATAACGGTAATGCTTTAGAATTAATGCAAGAAATTAAAAAACAATTTGATAGTGAGAATATTTTAAGCCCCGGACGATTTGTTGCAGGGATTTGAAGAATAGTTAGGAGTTAGGAGTTAGGAGTTAGGAGTTTTAAACCTTCAACTTTAAACCTTTGACCTTTAACCTTTAACCTTAAAACTTAAACCTTTAACCTTTGACCTTTGACCTTTGACCTTAAACCTTTAACCTTTAACCTTTATTATGCAAATTTCAGAAAATAACGATAATCATATCAAAGGTTTTGATGATAATCATCCACCGGAACCGAAATTAATTGATACTTGTGTCCATTGCGGGTTTTGTCTTTCTACTTGTCCAAGTTACAGAGTAATCGGCAAAGAAATGGATTCTCCACGGGGAAGAATTTATTTGATGGACGCTATTAATGAAGGGGAAATTGCTTTAAATACGGCAACTACTGAACATTTTGATTCTTGTTTGGGATGTTTAGCTTGTGTAACGACTTGTCCTTCTGGGGTGGCATATGACAAATTAATTAGCGCTACTCGTCACCAAATTGCTCGTAATTATCCCCGCAGTTTACCCGATAAATTATTTCGACAATTGATTTTTTCACTGTTTCCTTATCCCCAAAGATTACGTTTTTTACTCGTTCCATTATTTATTTATCAAAAATTAGGATTACCAAAATTAATTCGTGCTACTGGTTTACTAAAAAAGATATCTCCTCGTTTAGCAGCAATGGAATCTATTCTCCCAGAAGTTACTGGGAAATCTTTTCGAGATAATTATCCTACCGTAATTCCAGCCCAGGGGACAAAACGTTACCGGGTAGGAGTAATATTAGGATGCGTACAAAGATTGTTTTTCTCACCCGTAAATGAAGCCACAGTGCGAGTATTAACTGCAAACGGTTGTGAGGTGGTAATTCCTAAATCTCAAGGCTGTTGTGCAGCACTTCCGGAACATCAAGGACAAACTGCACAAGCTCAAAGTTTGGCTAGACAGATGATTGATAGTTTCGCAGATATGAATGTAGATTATGTAATTATTAATGCTGCGGGTTGCGGTCATACTTTGAAGGAATACGGTCATATTTTAGAAAATGACCCGGAATATCGGGATAAAGCCAAGCAATTTGCTCAGAAAGTTAAAGATTGTCAAGAATTCTTAGCGATGGTAGGTTTAACTGCTAAATTATCGCCTTTACAAGATGAACCGCTAACAATAGTTTATCAAGATGCTTGTCATTTGTTACACGGACAAAAAATTAGCGTACAACCCCGTCAAGTGTTACGGCAAATTCCTGGAGTCAAATTACGTGAACCTCTCGACGCTGCTTTGTGTTGCGGTAGCGCTGGGGTTTATAATATGTTGCAACCGGAAGTTGCAGAAGAATTGGGAGAGCAAAAAGCTAGAAATTTGGTGAATACGGGTGCAAATATGATTGCTTCCTCAAATCCAGGCTGTAGTTTACAGATTGCTAAGCATTTGCATCAGCAGGGTAAGGAGATATCTATCATGCATCCCATGGAATTGTTGGATTTTGCAATTCGGGGAGTGAAGTTGAGAGGCTAATTACTCCTATCCTGTTCTAAAATTACCATTCATATCAAGTCCGGATGATTAGTTATTATTCCCCTCAACCCTACTCCCTGATTATGCATCGTAGACTAAACATTACCTTGCCCGAAGATACAATTCGACTAATTGATACGGTTGCTGAAAAAGGCGATCGCAGTAGCTTTATCAATGAAGCCGTGCAATACTACATCAAGCAAAAATCTCTAACTAATCTTAGACAACAGTTGAAAGGGCGCAACGCGATTTGAGTTTAACCGAAGAATGGTATAATCTGGAAGAAGAACTGTGGCAAAAAAACCAACAGTAACTTACCCGAAAAGGGGTGAGATTTATTTAGTAAGTTTTGAGCCAACAGTTGGTGCAGAAATAAAAAAGACTCGTTCCGCTTTAATTTTACCCTACTCCCTTTTGTTTTTAGATTAATTGTTTTCAATTATCATATCAAATCCGTTTATATCGGAATTATATATTTTTAACGCAAAGTGACGCGGAGGTAAGCGCAGAGGAACGCAGAGTTTTTTTTGCACATACTTTTATCATTCCGATGTAAGCGTAAAGGATATCACCCCTTGAATTTGTACACACTCAATTGATAGAGGAAGTGCGATCGCCAAATCTACCTGTGGGTGATACATAATTATTTACTTTACTCTTAGACTGACAGAATTATGTTGCCCCTTCAGAGTTAAAGAAGAGCTATGGTAGATATTTATATTCTGGATTTACTAGTTATTGGTTTACTTTTATTATTTGTAACATTAGGTTCGGGTTTAATTGCGCGATCGCCATTTTCTTACGCTATTATCTATCTGATAGTAGGTATTATTATTGGACCTTACGGTTTTGGATTATTTCAACTCCGTCGCGATGGTATATTTAATACTGAATTGCTCAAACGTTTAACGGAATTTGTCGTAATTGTTTCGGTATATGGTTGTGGTTTAAAAATTGCTCGTCCTTTAAGATTAGCAGCTTGGGATATTACCTTGAGGCTAATAGGAATTTTAATGCCGATTTCAATTTTTGCAATTGCTGCTGTCGGCAAGTTTTTGTTAGGAATGGATTGGGGCCCTGCTATTTTATTAGGAGCAATTTTAGCACCAACTGACCCTGTATTAGCTTCAGCAATTCAATTAAAAGATGCAAATGATGATGATGAGTTACGTTTTGGGTTGACTAGTGAAGGGGGATTAAACGATGCTTTAGCTTTTCCTTTTGTTTATTTTGGTCTTTATGCTTTAAAAGATGACAATTGGGATAACTGGATTAAATCTTGGGTAGGGGTTGATTTAATTTGGGCAATTGGTGCTGGTATAATTATGGGTTTTATTGTAGCCAAAGCTATTGTATGGCTCGATAGAAAAGTTAAAGAACGTCATCCTGTTGATGATTTGATGGAAGATTTTGTTGCTCTCAGTGCAATTTTGCTGACTTATGCTTTGACAGAAATTGTCAACGGATATGGATTTTTAGCTGTATTTGTAGCTGGTTTAATAATGCAAAAAAGCTATCATAACCCAGAAAAACCCTTAGCGCAATTAGAATTTATCGAACAAATTGAAAAGCTTTTAGAAATAGGAACGATTTTACTGTTAGGAACGATTTTACTATATCAACCAATGGTAAATTTTGCGTCCCAGTCAATAATAGTAATACTTTTACTATTTTTGATAATTAGACCTATAGGAGTTTTTATTAGCACAATCGGTAAAGGTACTATTAAAAACCCGCAACGTCAAAACTTTTATCCTCAAAAACGTCTGCTGTTCGGTTGGTTTGGGATTCGTGGAGTAGGTTCTTTATACTATCTTGCTTATGCTTTTGATAACGGTTTGAAAGGAGAATTAGCCGAACAAATTGCTTGGATAACTTACACTACTATTGTTGTTTCAGTACTTGTACATGGAATTAGTGCAACTCCATTAATGAATTGGTATAACAAAAATATTGCAAGTAAAATGAAAACTAGTAGCTGAGAAGGATTGATAAATTAACTAGATTTATTATCCATTTGCATAATTCAAAATAGAAGCAGGCGAATAAATTACCTGTCTAATTGCAGCTTCTAAATCATCGATTTGGAAAGGTTTTTCCAGATATTTATTACAACCTGCCATCAAAGCTTCATCCCGGAATATATCACCAGGTAAACTAGTAACGGCAATCACAGGTACAAAATTCTTGTTTTCTCGTAAATTCCTGATAACATTAATCCCGTCGATTTTTGGTAACATTACTTCCAACAATACTAGCATCGGCTGGTATTTTTCTATCATTCTTAAAGCACTTTTACCATCTTTAGCAGTAATTACGCAATAACCCAATAACCTCACGATTTGTGTAGCTAGCAATAAGTTATCATCATCATTATCAACAACTAAAACAACAGAATTCTCAGAAAACAAAGATAAGTGCTTTTTCCAATAATTGCTAAAACTTTTTAAAAACAAGCTGGAAATAGAATTTGTATTCCTCTGTAGATTAGAACCTGAAAAAACCATAAGACGACACCAATAAAGTTAGTTCATGACATAAATGAGGTAAGTACAAGAGTATAACAACCCTAATTAATACTGGCTGTATTTAAAACTATTTATTTACTACTCTCTACATCAACTGTGAAGAAAATGCAGCAGGAAGTCTTTTTACTTTATATTTGTTATTCAGAGATTATTTCACTTAATCTTTATAAAAATATTACATAATTTTTTAATGTTTGCAAGTATCTGGAATATAAGATTATATTTACTTATTGATAATTATTTTTTACATCAGATAAAATTATTCTCATGCCGAAATCAATGATAATTTTATACTATTATCCATTCTTTTTTGCTGCGTATACCTTTGCGTTAAAGAATAATTCCCATGCCAAAAGATGTGACAAGTACTTATAACCATTCTTTACTAAATCTAATTTCCCTATATTGCATCATTTCTTCAAATAAATCAGTTGATAATGCTTCTTCAACCGGATAAACTCCCGACTTTTTCAATTTACCTTCGAGTAATAGTTGAACGATACTACCCGTACCATAACCGGCTGCTATTGCAGTATTTTCATGGGCTAAAGTTGAACAATAAATTGCTGTTTTACCATCTTTTATTCCTGTAACTTCCGAGCGAATTGCCACACCAATTCCACTAATGTTATTAGTAATATCGGTCATCGAATGACTCACATGAGCCAAAAATTCTATACCAGTGCGATTTTGAATCCATGATTTAGGAAATATATTTGCTGTTATCCAAGTTAAATGATTATAAAAATCGGGAATCGAACCAAATTTAGTAATTACACTTTTAACTGTGGGAAAGGCTTTAGGTAAAGTGAATGTTTCGGGCATATCAAACCAATAAACCCCGGTTTTCCCGTAGGGTTGGGGAAAAGTAATAGGTTCTCTTTGAGTGTAGGGTTTAACTGTTTCCCATTTGCCATTTATCCATGCTTCAAAGGGATTTCTCAACCCTAAAAATGTAGTTCGCATCATCGTCACACCAGCACCACCTGAACCAGCTACAACATAACTTAAATGTATCTTTTCTGGTTGATCGAATTGTTCAACGCACTGACGTACCATGCTGTTAGAAATACCAGGAAAAATACCTGTATTCATTACCGCTGTTATACCTTTTTCAGCAGCTTGTTCGTGAAGCCTTAATACTTTACTAGTATAAGAACGATGGTCACTAACATCTACATAGTTAACACCTTGTTCGATGCAAATTTGCAAAACTTCAGTATCTCGGTAGTGGAAAGGACCTGCACAATGAACGACAATATCGGCATTAGAAATCACTTCATATAGTTTTTCGGTTTCTGCTAAATCTAAGACGAGGTGTTCTACAGAGTAGTCGTGTCGTAATTGTATAGCTGTGCGTCCGGTAACGGTAATATTCGCTTGTGTATGTTTCGCGATATCTTGAGCAACACTACTACCTATACGTCCTCTTCCTCCTAAAATTAAAACTCTTTGTGTCATGTTGATGCATTGGCTACACTATATCTATTACATCCGTTTTGTATACAGTTTGTCATCTGTAGTCAGGATGAAATTATTTAATCAATAGGAGGAAAATCCGCTTAGCGTCCATCTTCTCCTAGCAACAATAATTACAGGGTTATTCATTCTTAGAGTAACAATCGTTGCTCGACCTATTGCCGTTAGTCCTTCAACTTTGGTACTATCTGGACTCCATGTGAAATGGTCTAACCATATTTGTATACGCGGGTTAAAAATAGGTGCAATTTCTCCTCTTAAAGGGTCTACTGCTTCGGTCGAATTTGACTTAAATTCGTTGCATGAACGGCAAGCTAAACAAACATTTTCAAAGTTTGTTTTTCCACCTTTTGAAAGCGGTTTTATATGGTCATAAGTCATAGGTATACCACTATTTACTTCAGTCGTTAAGCAGTAGCAGCAACGCTTTTTATCGTTATTTGTAATTTGATTTTTTAAAGTTTCAGAAATATATGTAGACATGAAAAATTAATTATTTGGCACATGATGACCTCGCCAGCGTAATAATACTGCTGCTTGAGCTTTTTTTAGCATGAAAATATCAGCTTGATGACGTAAATTTATCAGTTCTAATCGTTGAGCTTGAGTAATTGTACCGCTCGAATTTGCCTCAAGTAGAAAATTATATCTTTCCATATCTTTTATTGTTTTACAACTATGGAATATTTGCCAAAGCATATTATCATCAAGTTTATCTAATGCTGCTATTTCAGCTTGAAACTCTTCTGGTACATCATCCCAAGATGGTGGGCTACCAACTTGTAAAGCACGAAGTATAATTTCTTCAACTGAACGTTGAGTCGCACGTGCGGTATTTACTAAACGTTGATAAAGTATTTCTGGGATTTGCAAGGTGACGGTTTCTAAAGTCATATTTTGTATTGACTTAAAGCTATAAGTAGATTGTAACTTGTAATTTTTATATTATTCGATTGTAGCCAATAGCTTGAATCAATACTCTTCACAATTCGGCATTATCTTCTTTTACAAACCATTGCGATCGCCCCTCCGGGGCGCGTGCCGATCGCGATTGTTGTGGATGAATTTCACGGTATTTGTTAACAGCGTTATCAAAAGTATTTTCATCAAAAGCTTTAAGCAATTTCTGAGGGTACTTTTAACTTCTCACCTTCTTTTTTATTGGCTAACACTTTCTTAATTTGAGCCTTAGCCTAGTTATAGCAGGGGAGGGTGCCGTTAGGCGGGTGGGGTATTTGCGGTACCTCACCCCCACTGAAATCTGCTGTATAAGCGTGTCTAGCCACACCGAAAGCTTTGCGAAAAACTGTTTTGAAATCCCCACTTTTATAAGGTGAGGGCAAATTGATTACTTCCCTCTAAACAAAGATTCAAAGGTAGACACAATTGATTCTCGTGCATCCTTCAAACTCTGCTGCATCGGTTGCTTTTTCTGTAAAAATACCCTAGCACAATTACGTCCGGGCATTCCAGATATTGAACCACCTGGATGAGTCCCCGCACCTGTTAAATACAAATTATCAATTGGTGTTTTATAATTAGCGATTTCGGGCAAAGGACGGAAGAAAACCATCTGGTCTAATGTCATATCAATGTGATAGTAATTCCCTTTATAAGCACCTAATCTTTCACCTAATTCCGCAGGACTTTCTACAGCACGAGCAATAGTTGCACTTTTTACATTTGGCGCGTAATCTGCTAGTTTATCTACAACTCTATCTGCTACTTTATTTTTCAATTCATCAGTCCATCCCGTACCATTTAAACCAGTACCTTCGGCATCTTTTATTTGATAAGGAGCAAAAAATTCAATCCATACAGTATGCTTTCCTGGAGGGGCTAAACTGGGGTCAAGAAAACTTGGCATTACCACATACATTGAAGGGTCAGCATCAGGAATTTGTCCCAAGGTACACAAACTATGAGCTTGTTCTACATGAGTTACAGAATCGGCAATCAAAATAGAACCAACTAAATATTCGTCTTTGTGTTCGTGATGTTCAAAACGTAGCGGTTCATTTAATGCTAAATCAATTTTAAGAATGGTTTCGTTATTATTAACGATGCGACGTTCTAATCTTTCATGTAAGTCTGGATCGGCTGCATCTGCATCGCTTTTATCTATCATTTGTAAGAATAATCTTTTGGCATCAATATTAGAAATTACTCCTTCTTTAGCACGATACTCTTTTCCACCTGCAACCCGAACACCTACAGCTTTCCCATCACCAATTAACACTTTTTCTACCTGTTGGTCAGTTAAAATCACACCACCTTTACTTGTGACTAAATTCACCAAGGCTTGTGTTAATGCACCAGTACCACCACGAGGTCTAGCCATTCCCGGATTGTGACGCATCGCCATCATTATCGCCCCAATCGCCAAAGTTTTTTGCGAAGGTGGCGCTCCTAATTCGGCACAAAGTCGAGCTAAAGGTGCTTTGAGAAATTCCGAATCAAACCATTCGTTAAGAATATCCTCACCGCTGGTTAACATATTACGTATAAAGTCTAAGGTTTTGGAAGGCGAACCTATAACTGAAAATAAATCTTTTATCTTCGTAATATCGTAGTTACCAGCAATATCTAAAATTGATTTTGGTGGTGCATTAAACATCGGAATCATCGCACCCAAAGCTCGCTGCCAATATTCTGTAAATTCCTTGTATTTTACAGCATCCCGTTGAGAATAACGAGCAATTTCCGCACAAGTTTTATCTAAAGACTTATGTCCTAAGAAATATTTTCCATCTGGATGGGGACAAAAAACAACTGGGTCGCAATATAAATATTCCAACCCATATTTTTCTAATTCTAATTCTTCAACTACTGGTCCGAGGTGGATAAATTCATGGTCGATCGCACACAAGTTAAACTTAAATCCCGGTGCTTCTTTTGGTAATATTTCTTCTGTCGTGGCTGCACCACCAGGCACAGAACGCTTTTCTAATAATACGACGCTATAGCCAGCTTTCAATAAATAAGCAGCACAAACTAATCCATTGTGTCCCGCACCGATAATTACAACATCGTACTGTTGCATGATTAATAGTTCTAGATTCTAGATGTGGAATATATTGATTAGATTATATTAGTAAAATACTCAAAAATATACATCATTCCTCAGTTATATAACTGCCTATTTCAAATTAGGACTTTAAGGGTATATTATCGGGTATTTCTTGAAGATGAGTTTGCGCCTGAATTATTATACTACCTTGTTGCACTTCTAGACAGGTAATACGTAATGCTGCATCTTTTAATTCAAAATCAGGTGATTTCCGCAGTTGATTTATTTTACCTATCAATGCATTCATTACTTCTAAGTCAATTCCCTCTGGAGTATTGCATTCAAAAGCATCAAGGATAATTGGTTTTTCTAAAGATATTAACCTCACGTCAGCTTTCAATTTTAAAGGTTTATTTTCTAAACCCGAATCTAATACTATATCTCCTTCGATTTCGATTTTACTATTACCTGGTAAACGAAGTTGGAGATTTTGCGGATACATACTCACAGTTGATGTTTCAGCCTCAAATGTCAAAAATCTTTGCAATAAGTTGCGAACTAAATCTAGTTTTAAAGCTTGATTGATATCAGCTTCTTTGATGACAATTCTGGTTTCTGCATTTACTGGATGATTTAGTTCAACTTCACCAAATAAAACTTTCAGAGGATTGATATCAATATCATCAGTTTGTAACTGTATTTCTGAAAGGCGAATATCTTGTAATTTTAATCCTTTGGCTGCAAATGAAACACCGTCAGCGTGTCCTTGAATTGCTTTTAATAAATCTGTTTGTACATCTATATTTAATTCGCTCATTGATAATTTATCCACTAATCTCACGCTTTGTTACTTTAACCCTTTATCTTAAAAAATAAATCTATATTAAGAAATAGGTAACAAGGATTAACTTAAACTTAACCGTTATTTGATTGACATTTTTTTCAAACAGCAGCAAGTTAAAAAGGCTTTAGTTAAATAAACCGATAGGTCCAAACAGATTATATCCAGATTTTTATTTTAACTTAAAAAGTGACTTAGATCACGTCTCAAAAACAACGGATTTTCGTTAGTTAAATAAAACCATTTGCATTATTAATGATATTCTTGTCATTAAAAACTATTTTTGTAATTCTAATAACTACGCACTGAGAAAAAAAATGTGTTTATATGTAGTTTTGTTGCTTTTTTGTGATTTTTAAGTATTATAGAATACTCAAAAAAGGCAATCAGTATTTTAACTGAGAATAAAACGAGATTATATTAAAGTGAGTTCAATGATGATTTCTTGATGTAGGGTGAGAAGTCGGGTTTTTACGACGATTGTCTGCTGTTATGGATATTGTTCCCAAAAACCCGACTTCTGTGATTTTTTGATGTATTCTTGAGATTTTTCAGTATTTAATCTTACTGCAAAAACCATAAAACCGTATTTTTATTGAGAAAAACCCGGTGTTATATAAATTGGCTTTGTAAAAATTGTAGCAAACAGCTTCATTTTAGAATAGTAATGTAGCGCCTGGCGATTAGCGGAGCTAGACTGGTGATCAAAACGCGAATAATAATATAATTAACTATGAACTACGTGCAGCCGTCTATGACTGAGCTACACGTTTCCGACGTTTCATCTGAGCAGCTTGTTTAAAGCTTCCGCAATAAATAGAGGCTGGCTCATCATCGTCTGTAGAGGTACGTTCCATACCCCTTGCTGCCATTAGCATTACCATTGCAGCAGCCACATCCCTATCACATTGATAGCCACATTTCTCGCAATGATGTTCTCTTAGAGCCAATGTTTTCTTTTTTTGATGACCGCAATTAGGGCAAGTTTGAGACGGTTTTACTTTAAGCGTTGGAACCTCAATGTAAAATCCTCCGGCTGAGGTAACTTTATAAAGGGAAGGTTGAAAACCCTGTGACTTTAGTCCAGGGATGAAAACTGCATAAAGGCTTTTAAGCCTCAGTCATTTATGGTACGATTTTATTAACAGGAACGGTAACCAACCTGTATAAAAACCCAACTGCCTAGCGGCAATCTGTACCTTGACAACTGAAGATATGGGGTTCTATTCCATAGTTTTAGTTCCTTCCCAGGAATAGGTAAAATCTTCATGGGGACTAGACGTTCAGAATTTAAATCAAACAAATTTTTGGAATAATCCAACTACCGAGGGGCACTCGGAAAGTAACGCTTGGGGAGAGAACCACCTCTTGGTTAGATACCGCAAGGGGTCTAGTCTAAGTGGACTCATTGAATCAAGAATCTCCGTGTCTTTAGACCGGAGAGTGTCAAATTTGATTAAGTCCTTTAAATTACCAATTCCAACGTCAAGAAGTGACCGATTAAGTCCTGATTTTTGACGGTTATTCTTACCTTTTGACTTGCGAGTCATCCCTTTTAGATTTAACTTTTCAGTCACTACCAAGCTATTACAGCTAACTATTTGTGTAGAGACTTTATGCTGCCAATCAAGTCTATGGCGAGCAACTTTTGATTGAATTTTAGCTACTGCTTTATTTGCTTTTTTCCAACGCCGTGAACCTTTAACTTGTTTCTTGAAATTGGGTGAACGCTTGCGGCGACTAGTTTTAGCTATTTTATTGATTTTGCCTTGAGCCGTTCTAACAAATCTAGGATTTTCTATTACATCACCGTTAGAATCAGCGATTGCATGGTAAACACCAAAATCTAAACCAATAGCACCTGTATCAGTAGTTGGTCTAACCGGAACACAATCTACTGTGATTGAAGCATACCATTTGCCTTGCTTAAACATTATTGTGCAAGTTTTTGGTGTTCCCCAATCACGGGCTTGGCCACGCATTTTAATGTTACCTAAATTAGTTAATTTTAAGAACCCATTTTTACCGTTTGTGCAAGCTTTCCAACCCGACTTACACGGATAAGTCCATCCTTTATAACGTTTAGATGATTTAAATTTTGGGTATCCAGATTTAAGTTTAAAGAATCGCTTAAATGCAAAATCAACTCGCTTAACAGTATCTTGTAATGTATGACTCCCAAGTTCCTTATATTCAGACCAAGCTCCTTTAAATTCAGGTAAACAATTCTGCTGATCAAAATAATCAATTGATTTCCCAAACTTTTTATAGGACGTTTTACGATGCTCAACACAAGCGTTATATAAATCCTTGTGAAGTCGCCTCCGGTAGTGCATTTTACTGGCTTGCGTTTTTGATGGGTAAAGCCTAAAAGTGATTCGTTTAATAGCCATAACATATCGACCTATCTGTTATATTAAGATGGTATCAGATTGAAAGCAATATGGCAATAATGAAACAAGTCACAACAAGGGTATCAGACAGGGAGTTTGAGCATTTACAAAAATTCTGCCAGACAACAGAAAGAACGCAATCTGATGTACTTCGTGAGTTAATACGGAAATTGTCAATCAAAGGGGTATTGAACCCCCTGGATTGACGCGCTATACGAACCCAATCCGCTATGCTGAGATTGGGGACTGCCGCGCAGAAAGTTCAAACGCACCGGCTTGAAATACTTTGCCAACGACTTCTTCTACAGGAGGTTCAGTAACAGTTAAATCAACGACATCTAAATCAGCTAAAATACGCGATACCGTACTAGTAAGTTTTTCTTGAGGAATCATAAAACCAACCATTCGACCATCATGGACTTTAATTTCGCCGTATGTTTCTAATTTAACTGTATCTAAAGGTTGAGCTAATTCAACATTCACAACTCGATAAGGTGCAAACCTTTCCAAAAGTCCATTTAAACTACCGTCATACATTAATTGTCCTTGATGAATCAACAGCACTCGTTCACATAAAGCGGTAATATCAGCCATGTAATGACTGGTCAACAAAACCGTTGCTTGATAGCGCTGATTGTATTCGCGTAAAAAATCCCGCACATTTACCTGAGCATTGACATCGAGTCCTAAAGTCGGTTCATCCAAAAATAATACTTGAGGACGATGTAAAAGAGCCGCTAATAATTCAGCCTTCATTCGTTCACCCAAAGACATTTTCCGCACTGGTTGAGTGAGTTTACCTTGAAGTGAAAGCATTTCGGTTAATTCTCCCACTCGTGTCCGATATTCTCGATCGGAAATACCATATACAGCAGCGTTAATTTTTAAAGAATCAAGAGCGGGTAAATCCCACAATAACTGCTGTTTTTGTCCCATGACCAAAGTAATTTGCTGTAAAAAAGCTTCTTGGCGACGGAATGGAACTGAACCCGCGACTCTGACATTACCGCTACTCGGATGAATTAACCCAGTGAGCATTTTCAGAGTAGTAGTTTTCCCAGCACCATTTGCTCCCAGAAAACCCACCACCTCACCAGGAGCAATTTCAAAAGAGACATTACTAACAGCTTTAATTTCCCGGTATTTGCGGCGAAAAAAATGAGAAACTGTACCTTTAATACCTGGTTCCTTAATAGCAACTGGATAAATTTTGCTCAAATCTTGAGCAATGATCATAGACATTGGTAATTGGTAGTTGGTAATTGGTAGTTGGTAATTGGTAATTGGTAATTGGTAGTTGGTAGTTGGTAGTTGGTAATTGGTAATTGTAGTTGGTAATTGGTAGTTGGTAATTAAAGTTGCAAAGCGCGTAGCGCGTTCATCAAAAATCTCTTACTATTAATTATTTTTCAATCCCCCATTACCCATTACCCATTACCCATTACCCATTACCCATTACCCATTACCCATTACCCATTACCCATTACCATCTTCCCATCTCTGGTGCTAACGTAAACGTCCGGAGCGTAAAATACTAAAGATTAACCAAAGCCCTAGTAAACTAGCAGCAGCAAATAAGATATTACTGATTAAAGATAACTGAGCGGTTTGAGCATTGGTAGAAATAATTGCTGCACCCATTATCAGTGAACCTACTAGGATACTGAAGGATAAACGATTGGCTGCATCGTCTGTGGTGCGTCGCAAACCATCTAAACCTTTGAGAGTTATATTCCACTGCAAAGTTTCTGTTGTTACCCGCTCTAAAAGATATTCTATTTGACGGGGGAATTGCAAAGAAAGACTTTTTAAATCCAATGCGGTTCGTAGAAGAGAGCGGACAGGTGAATCTCCTACTAGCTGTTGACGAAATAAGTCTGTGAGAAATGGTTTAATTTCTTCTAGAAAATTGATCTCTGGATTGAACGCTCGTGCTAATCCTTCTAAATTAGCGATAGTTTTGGCATACAATCCCATATTACTAGGTAAGCGAATATTGTTATTACGAGCAACTTGAAAAGTTTCGTAAACAACTTCGGAGAAATTAAGTTGAGCTAAACTCAGATTGAAATATTTTCGCAGCATCCGGTCATAATCATTTTCCAAACGCGACATATCTACCGGCTTGGATGAACCTGCTAACTGTAAAGTCAATTGAGCGCATCTTTGAGCATCCAAATCGACGATCGCAAGCAACATTTCGATTAATATTTGCTGAGTACGGGGATCAAGTCTTCCCACCATTCCGCAGTCGAGGAGAGCTACACGACCATCTTTGAGATAAAATATATTGCCAGGATGGGGGTCTGCATGAAAGAATCCATCAACATATAATTGCTGAGAAAACACTGCAAATAACAGGCTGGTAACTCTTTTACGTTCTGATACAGCACTCGCACCATTATTATCATTGCCTATAGTCGCAGATAATATCGGTACACCATCGAGCCATTCCATCACCATTAATTTTGCTGTAGTTAATTCCCAATAAATTTGAGCAACCACTATTTCTTTGGGGTCAAACCATTTACTTTGGGATAAGTTGCGCCGTAATTGGTCTGTAAAACCAGCTTCTCGCGTAAAGTCTAATTCCGCTTTTAATGCGGTACAAAATTCATCGGCGATCGCCTTAATATCATTAACTTGTCCAAATTCTGTCCGAGCAACTAATTCCGCAATACCTTGAATTAAAGCAATATCTTGGTCAACAGTCAGGTCAATTCCGGGACGCTGTACTTTAATTGCAACTTCTTGACCATTGACAAGAGTCGCTTTATGTGTTTGAGCTATGGAACCAGCAGCTACAGGTACGGGATTAATTGTGGCAAAGCTTTCTTCTAAAGGATTTTTCAATTGCTTGCGAATTAGTACCTCTACATCTGCCCAGGGTACAGGTGGTACATTATCCTGTAGAGTTGAAAGTTCTTCAATATAGGATGCGCTGAGCAAATCTGGACGGGTAGAAAGTAATTGACCCAGTTTAATGTAAACCGGACCCAAATCGACCAAAATATTTTTTAACACCGCAGGAGTCGGTAACTGGGGTTCATCGGCTTTACCAACGGTAATCAGCCGTCGCATATAATCCCAGCCATTGCGGAACAAAACTTCAATAATTTCTCTTTGACGAGGAACGGTTTGAGTTAGAAACATTTTTAATAATTAATAAGAATTGGTAATTGGTAATTGGTAATTGGTAATTGGTAATTGGTAATTGGTAATTGGTAATTGGTAATTGGTAATTGGTAATTGGTAATTGGTAATTGGTAATTGGTAATTGGTAATTGGTAATTGGTA
>NZ_JADEWL010000288.1 GCF_015207665.1 Plectonema cf. radiosum LEGE 06105 | reverse complement strand
GTTATACGGTTTACTACCTCCCGCCCCACCTCGATAAGATGGTCTTCCTCCTCCTCCCCCTTTATTAAAGGGAGGTCGGCGTTTTTTGGGTAAATCGGCGATGAATTCAGCCTTTTCTATGATCAAGAGGTCTGCTTCTCGCTGGACTTGGAAATCCCAGAATTTGCCAACTGCTTTGGTTTCTAACTTACCCGTGAGTTTCAACTTGAAATATTTGGGTTTATCGTCGGTTTTGCGGGGTGCTTGCTTGATTTTAACCACCAAGTTTCCAGCATCAAAAGATTGGTAAACAACTTCACCACGAACGGAAAAACCACCATCTGGAATTTCTGATGAAGGTGTAAGTTCACCTGCTAGCTCTTCAGATGTTGGGGATGACGAGTCATCCTCTGACTTGCTTGAAGTTGGCGATCGCCCTATAGCGGTGTCAGTTTGAGTTGATTCTGGTGACTCTTCATTGGTTTGGCGGTTTACAGCCAGCTTTTCTGGCTCCCAAACTCCGACAATTTGCAGATGAAGATTGTCATTTTCTTGTCGAGTGCGTGGATAAACTACCCACAAATGGTCTTTTTCTAAATCCAGATGATTTTTGACCAAACTCATAATCCGACCCAAGAGGACGGCATCAAGTTCTATATTATCTGGAGTGACCAACGCACCTTGAGTAAATTGTTCGCTGGTAGGAACATAACGACCGCGAACCAAGCCGATTGCTCGGTACTGCATTGGTTCGGAAGGCGGAGGAATTGGTTGTTGCCTTGCGATTTCGTTAATTTGGGCTTTATCTTTAGTATCAGCGCTAGAAGATGGCTCCACGCTGTTATTTTGCGCTTCCATAGAAGCAGATAAATCGGAGGACTCGGACGATTCAGAAGACGGCATCAGGTCGGAATTCATAAAAACTCCTTGCGGCGGAGACACATCCCATATGGGACTTTACAAAGGCTGCTCTCAAGAGCATTTTTTTCGGTACTTGGCGGATATATTTCCGATTCAGACACCCGAAAGTAAGTAACTCTATGAGATATTGGTGTTGCGAGGTTTCGCAATAAACACCATTAGGTGTAATTTAGCGCTTTTACACTAGGAACAAAAGCATACCATAGCTACAATTTCAGACTATTCCTCCTCAAGTCGTCATTTGAGATACGGCAACTTGGTTGGGTATTTGTTATAAAGTTCACAAGCAACACACGGTATTCCGTAAAGTTTTAAGAATTTTTCATCATGTCAATTTCTCGAAACAATTATTTCATTCAAATATTTCATTCAAAATAAAGGACGAAGAAAGTGTCTCAAGGTCGTAATCGGTGGTTCGTGAAAATTGTGCTGATAGTAGCTGTGATTGCTCTTGTGGGAGGGTCAATGGTTCCTATCATAGCGGCTTTCAATGATTCTCAACAGTCGGGTAACGCCACTAATAGCACAGGAAATTCAGATCAAGATCAAAAATCAAAATTGGAAGATGCTGTACGGGGTTACGAACAAGTTTTATTGCGAGAACCAGAAAACCAAACGGCACTAATCGGTTTATTAGAAAATCGTCTACAGTTACTTAGATTAGGACAAGGAGACATTAAAGGGGTAATTACACCTTTAGAAAAGTTATCAAAACTTAACCCAGAAGAAACAAGATACGCTGTACTCTTAGCCCAGGCAAAGCAGCAAACAGGTGATAAAGAAGGAGCCGCTCAAGCTTACCGCACAGTTTTAGAAACTAAACCGGGAGACTTAAGTGCTTTACAAGGTATGGTAGCGCTTTTGTTAGAGGAAAAACGCCCTGAAGCTGCGATCGGTTTACTTCAAGAAAGTTTAGATAAAGCCCAAAAGGCAAATAAAATTGAGCCGGGCAGCGTTGATACTGCCGCTGTTGAAGTTTTATTGGGTAATATCTATGCCAAGGAGAAACAGTACGCTCAAGCTTTATCAACTTACGACAAAATAATCAAAAATGACCCTAAAGATTTTCGTCCCGTCTTAGCAAAAGCGATGGTTTTAAAAGACCAAGGTAAAACCGAAGAAGCACAACCTTTATTTAACCAAGCAGCTTCTTTAGCACCAGCCCAATACAAAGACGAAATCAATAGACAAGCAACTAGCACCACTCCTACTCCAACTCCGTCTGCTTCACCTTCACCCAAGTCAGAGTGAGGAATGGAAGGGGGGATGGGGGGATGGGGGGA
>NZ_JADEWL010000109.1 GCF_015207665.1 Plectonema cf. radiosum LEGE 06105 | reverse complement strand
CATTTATCTAACTCACATCACAGCAATACTCACTCTTTTTTCCTGGATAAATTTATTTTTCCCAAGTCTTTCACAACAGGTTTGGGCGGTTATTTGCTTGGTTGTAATGGTAACGGAGTGGTTATTTAGTGTTGGTGAGGGAATTGTGCGACGTAGTGCATGGCATATCGGTTTGGTGCTTGCAGGTTTGAGTTATTTGCTGTTATGGACAAATGTAGAGTCAATTTGGAATGGTATTTATATAAATCAATCAAATTGGGGATTGAGTTGGTTTGTGACACCCGTAACTTTAACTGTTATTGGTAGTCGTGATAGGGAACAAAGAAAATATCAGCAAATCACAATTAGTATTTTATCAGTCATATTTGCTCAGTTATTAACTTTACCACTACCTGGAATTAGTCTAATTGGTTTGGCAATGGGTGCAGCGGTAATGTTTGTTAATACCAGATATTTGAAGAACAAATTAGCTGCGGTAATTACGGTAGGTTTCGCTTTAAGCTTGATTTTTGCAGCGGTATGGGAAAAAGGTTTATTATCCTTTGCAGGTTGGTTTGTGTTGTCGGCAGCGATTATTCTGAGTTTGTGGGTAATTCGTAAATTATTGCAGCGCCGCAACGAATTAGCATATATATATGCAGTTGCTACAGACTTTTGGGCGAGTATACTGTGCGGTAGTGAGTTATTATTACTAAGTTTACACGGGGTATGGGTTTATGTTTCTGGTGAATCCGATATCTTACCCTATGCAACTTCCGCAGCGATTATTTTAGTAGCTTTATCATTTCGTCATTGGCAACAACCGACAAACTCGACATTTTACGGTATTGCCTGGTGTGTAGAATTATTAGTTGTTGAGATATTAGCAACTCAAACCAAGCAAATTATATATGTTGCGATCGCGAATATTGCTTTGGGTTTAATTACGCAATTATTTGGTGAACTGTGGTGTAAAAAACGGCAACTATCAATTCCCGTCCGCTGGCATATTTTACCTTTGCTATACGCTCTTTTCGGAGTACTGCTACGCTTAAATACCTTTGATAGCTGGACTGGTTTATCTACGCTGGGTGTGGCTTTGATTATAATTGGTGTGGGAAGACGCAATCAAAAATTAAAACCACTGCTTTACTTAGGATTTATCGGTGTATCAATAGCAGGTTACGAACTTTTAGTATATCAACTTCAGCAAGCATCTGGAGGTGCTATTGGTGATGGTTGGATTGCTTTAGCAACCTTAGCTGCGGTTATTGGCTATATTTATCGCTTATTATCGCCTTGGTTAACAAGTTATCTACACCTGAGTTACAAAGAATTGAAAATGTTCGCTCATTTTCATTGGGCTTTGGGTAGCGTGTTATTAATAGCTGCAATTAATAATCCCATAGAAGCTCACTTATTAGCTTTAGCAACAGGATTATCTTTAACTTGCTACGCAATATTTCAAGGAAGACAGACTGATGAATTAACATCCCAATCAGTTCAAGGAAACATTACAGAAGCAGAAATTTGGGTTTATATCGGTTTAGTCCAAGCTGCTTGTTTAAGATACTTTTTACCAGATACTTCAACAATACGTCTTTTCTTAGAACAAATACGTCCTTGGCAAGCAGCAGTTTCCTGCCTAATTGCTTATTTTCTCTACAGTTTACCGTGGGAACGTTGGAAATGGGCTAAAAAACCTTGGCAAATTGCTGCATATGTTATTCCGTTAATATCGTTGTGGGAAACTAGAATAGAAGTCTATTCTATCTCTATATTATTAGTAGCTGGTTACTATATTTTCATTGCTAAAATTACCACGAAATTCCGCTTTACTTATATCAGTTTAATATTAGTTAATTGGGCTTTGTGGCGTGGATTTAGCGATTTAAATTTAAGTGATGGCTTATGGTATATTTCCTCAATCGGCTTATCCTTACTATATATTGCTCAATTCGATCCGCAACTCAAATTACCGCAAAATAAATCATTCCGTCACTGGCTACGAATGTTAGGTAGTGGAATAATTTGTGGATATGCAGTTGTATTTTATCAAAATAGTTATTTAATACCTGGTTTAATACCGGGGATATTAAGCTTGATTGCGATATTTGCGGGATTAGCATTAAGAATACGCGCCTTTTTATATATTGGTACCGCAACATTTTTAGTCACAGCATTCTATCATTTGGTAATATCTATCCTCCGTTATCCCTTCCTCAAATGGGTAATAGGTTTATTAGTGGGAATTAGCTTGATATTCATCGCAGCCAACTTTGAAAGTCGTCGTCAACAACTGACTTCTTTACTTAATAATACTAATGATGAATTTAGAGAATGGGAGTGAATCAATGTGGCGACAGATTTCGGCAAACGCGAACCCGTTTGAAGCCTGGATGTTGGCAAATGGCTATTCTCAAGAAACAATAAAATCTATTTAGGAAGCGTTCGGGTAGCGGCTCATATGAAGTCCGGTTAATTGCTTACTATATGACGATTACGCATTTATCCAAAACCCATTACCGATTACCAATTACCCATTACCAGCCCTCACAGAGAGTAGGAGTGTTTAACCGGACATGATATCAAGCGTGAGTATCGTGTCCTCTACTCATTTTTATGGGTAGCTAGATTCCGTGAAATCATTAAGTTAAAATAATAGGCGATCGCTAAAATCAAATCCCGATGAATATCAATATTGATATACCCGATGAGGTGCGCGTTTACCTTGAGGCACAAATAACGGCAGGTGCTTACAACAGTATTGGTGAATATTTTTTAGATTTAGTACAGCAAGACCAAAAACGCAAAGCACAAGCAAAATTAGAAGCTCTTTTGCTCGAAGGTATTAATTCTCCAGGAGAGGAAGTAACACCTGAATATTGGCAAAATCTACGCTCGACAGTTTTGGGGGAAAATAACATCGAAAATCCGAACCAAGCATGAGCTATCGATTAATTATCAAGGATCGGGCAACTCAAGATTTGCGACAATTGGCAAATTACATATTAGTTAATGGTAACGCGGATGTTGCTGTAAATTTTTTAACTGCTGCGGAAGTGACTTTTGAACAGTTGTTAAAAACTCCTGGAATGGGAAAAATAACGCAGTTTGTGGTGTCCAAGTTGGGCGAAATTAGACAATGGCGGATCAAAAATTTTAATGATTATTTAATTTTCTATCGAATTCAGGATAATACTGTTGAAATTCTCAGGGTATTTCATGGAGCAAGAGATTTGGCTGATGTACTCAGTCAGTTAGACGAAGAATCTTAATCATCTGGATTTTTTCCAATTACATAAGTTCAAATACTCAACTACAAGCTGTACAGTGCGGAAGATTCAAAAACTCAGCGTTTGACAAATTCGATCGCGAAACCCTCATCAGTAGAAGGTGGTTGAAAGAAACTGGTGACATGACGAAAAACTTCTTCTGTATCAAATAGCGCCCTTTCTGGATTAGTTTCCTGTCGCTGGGCTATTTGTTCTATACAAGTTTTATCATCAACATCAATGTAGATTAATCGATGGGGAATGCCCTCACCTAAAAATATATCTTTGAACCATGCTCTTTGATTTCTCGTATTTGCTGGAAAATCCATAACTACGGAAATACCAGAATTTAGTATACTTCTGACATGGGTTTTTAAGAATGGTTTGAGGCGATTTGCATATTTCAAATAATCATCAAAATTCTTGATTTCTTCCGGGTAAAGACTCGATAACCAATCATCCTCAGATAACAGAATTGCATTTAATTCTTGAGATATTTGACGGGACAATGTAGATTTACCTGCGCCCATTTTCCCACAAAAAAATATTAAAGTTCCTTTTAAGTACATTTGCTTTATCCTTGGATAAATATTACATCTCTAAACGACGATCGCCATACCATTGAATCAACTCAGGTAATTGCTGATTCATTAGTCCTGATTTTATCTAAATATTTGATCCGAAATCCATTTAACCAAATCTTAAGTATAAATAAACATAATCAATTACTCGAAAAAGTATATTAAGTTTTGCATCCTCAAAATGCATAAATGATAACACCTCAAACGTATAGGTAAAAAGCGTTACAGCTTAACAAATTTCGTTGTTGGCGAAGCCCGCAGCCTTAAGGCTGAACGCCACAAGTGGAACTCGTTTTTTGCAGGATTAGTCTTTTGAACAATCGGCAGATATTGCGTGTTACAATTTGTACGACTAAATGTATTACATAAATCCTCGTTAAGGAGGAGATATTGATATGCCTTCCAAACAGACGGCAGAACCTAACGAACAACTATTGATTGACTCGAAGTATCGGCAGCTTGTCGAAAAAATTGCCCGTAAACACACTTATAACAGTTCAATGTCTTGGGAAGATGCGGCGCAAACGGCTCATATAAAAGTTTTTCAGGCGGTAAAAGCGGGAAAATTTCGTACTCATCAAGCGCATAATTTTTACTGTTGGGCAGCTACAGTAGCTAGAAATGCGGTGATAGATTTTGTGCGTAAGGAAGGACGTAATAGCTGTCAAAGTTTAGATAAAACCATTGCTGGAACTGATGTATCGTTGTTAGATACCGTTGCTTCGGAGTTTGATTTATTAGATGCGGTAGAACGTGCGGATGTGGTAATTGTTGCCAAAGAAGCGATGAAAAAACTGGCTCAATTGTATCCAGAGCGCGGATATCTGAAACTTTGGCAGGGAATGGTAGAAGGTAAAAAGCAGACTCAGTTGGCTTTGGAGTTGGAAATCACTCAAGGTGAAGTTTCCCGTCGTCGTAAAGAACTTTTAGAGCGTGTGAATCAAGAATTAGGATTAGTACAGCCAGAAACTGTCAAACAAGAGCAAAATCAAGTTCGTAAATCGAAAGCAAGCAGAAAACGTTCTCAGGAACAGTGGTAATAATTATAAATACCCCATTCTAATCACGGATTAAAAAGGATTACACGGATTACGCGGATTTTAATTACCAATTACCAATTACCAATTACCCATTACCAATTACCAATTGCCAATTACCAATTGCCAATTCCCAAATTAATTTGTAAAGATTAAAAAAACTGCACATAGAATCATTATCTCTTTCGTTAAAAGTAATAGATACCTCCATAACTACAAGTAAACGGCGATAAGCAACTCTGATTCGCCTGGGAATACAAACCTATGGGTAAAATTTTCAGTAAATCCACATCTAAGATAAGAGAAAAATGTATCCAGAATCAGCCACAACCCGGAGAAATTTGGCAAGTAAGTCGCTCGATACATTGTCCTGTAGAATTTTCTCAAGAACAGCAATATCAACTTTACTCGGATGCAGCAAGACAGTTTTTAGCAGGAAATTCATCGCCAATCTATGTACTAATTGTTACGGAAGAAAATAACGATATATTTCCTCAAGAATGGCAAGTTATTTGGGTAATGCTGTTATCAGGGGAAACTGATTTGTTGAACAATGTAGATTTATTGATTCCCTCAGATATTTCTGGTTTAGAAGCAGATGTATTAGCCCAAACTTGGTTAATAGAAGAAATGTTTGTTTGTAATTTAGTCAAGCCAGTGGGTAAGCGATTATCGCGCAATGTTTACGATTTATTATTAAGTGTGGGGGATTATCATCATCAAATTATTGACCAACCACCTATAGTATCAGAAATACAACTTTCTGGCTTAAAAATTGGAACTAAAAAAGCCATAGAAAACTTGGAAATTATTGGTTTTCACCAACATCAATTAGCTTGCAGCGATATATTAAGCTTACCTGTAGCAGCCTACCGCAGTTATTTAAAGAGTATTAAATTTACAGAAGCAGTATTAGAAGAAGCGTTGCAGGTAGAGCAAGAATTAATAGCTGAAAAAACAAAAAAAGCATCGAAAGTTAATCTTCTTACTCAATGGCTGCAAAATATATTTGATAGTCAATGGCAATTACTTTTACAAACACCATCTTTGGCAATTGCTACTAGAAGTGCTGTTGATTTTGAACCCAATCCCGATGAAATTGCAATATTAATTAAACAGATATCTGAGCGAGAGGAACATTATAGAAGAAAAGCTGCAAAGCGATTGGGAGAAATAGCTGCTGGAAATGTTAATGCAATAGAAGCTTTAGTTAACTTGATACGCAATACCCAAGACGATGAAACATTGTGGGTAGCGGTAGAGAGTCTGTGGAAAATCAACCCCGGAAACCCCGCCGCTGGTGTGAGAAGAGTTAAGCTAATCGACTTGGGAATGCAACTCAGGAGCGAAGCAGTAGCTTTAGCAGTAGCATTGGTACCAAAAGGCGATCGTCAAGTAGGTGTGTTGTTACAAGTTTATTCCACGGATGCACAAACCCAAGATATTGCAGCATCAAAACCATTACTACATTTACCTCCCGGTTTAAAATTAATATTGCTTTCCGAAACGGGAGAGATTTTACGGGAAGTTATAGCTAGAAATGCCGATATTTATATTCAACTTAAATTTAGTGGTGAAAGGAGTGAAAAATTTAGCGTTAAGGTTGCTTTAGAAGCAGCCAGTATTACAGAGGATTTTGAAATTTAATAATTGGTAATTGGTAATTGGTAATTAAAATCCGTGTAATCCGTGTAATCCTTTTTAATCTGTGTTTTGATTAAGGCACCATAATGTTACTACCAGTTTATTTATGATTTAATTTTTAACTTTAAACTCATTATTTGTTCCAATGTCTTTAGAATTTTCTCATCAAAATCTTCAAGGTTATTCTTTCACAAATCAAGACTTAAAAGGTGCGGATTTTTCTTACTCGGATATTCGCGGTACTAATTTCAGGAATGCTATTTTAAAAGGTGCTAATTTCCATCATGCTGTTGCCGGAGTGCAAAATTTTAGACTCATTTTCTTGATGGCTTTCTCATTTTTTATGTCAGCACTTTGTGGATATGCATCTGGTTTAACAGGAATTATTGCATCACAATCTCTATCTTCTGTTTATAGTGAAGGTACAAGTATTGTTACTGGTATTAGTGGCATCACAAATGATGTTGCATGGGTAACTTCGATCATTATATTTTCACTATTAGGAATGTTCTTTATTGGTACTTTTTATCGAGGTTTTGCAGCAGATGTTTGGTTTATTTTAGCTGGTTCTGAAGCAGTAATTATCGTAATTGTAGGGCTAATTGCAGTTATTATTTGGGGTTATCCGGGATTAAAAGCTGCCGTTTTAGGGGCTTGGGGTGCCGCAGGAGCGGGACTTTGGTCTTTAGTTGGAGTTATTACTATTGCTTTAGCAGTATTTTGGTCTGCATCCGAGTCTATTTTTGAAAAAATACTCAAATTCGCAGCTTGGATTTTAGGTTTATCAACATCAATATTTATTTTTAGTGCTGTATTTCAGGTATCAACAATTGCTTTACCTATGACTATAATTTTAGCTTTAATTATCAGTTTATTAGGTATTTATGCAGGAATAAGGGCTGTAGTTGAAGATGAAAAATATCGTTTAATTCGTACTGTTGCTATTAGAATTTCTACTATTGGTGGAACCAGTTTCCAAAATGCCGATTTAACTGAAGTTGATTTATCTCATGCAATCCTCAAAAATACTAATTTTCAAAATGCTAAGTTGATTCGTACTAATTTTCATTTAGCGCAAAAAATTAATTTATCCAGAATTGAAAACACCATTTTAATTAATCGAAAAGTCAGGAATTTACTTGTAACTAAAAAAGGTGCCAATAAATCATATCAAAATTGTAACCTCCAAGGAGCAAATCTTACAAATGCAGACCTTAACGATATAAATTTAACTGAAGCAGATATTAGCTCAGCAACTTTTGCAAATGCTTGCTTAGAAAGAGCAAATTTAACAAAAACTCAAGCGTTAAATACTAACTTTCAACGAGCAAAATTAACCGCAGCTTGTTTAGAAGGTTGGAATATTGACAGCACTACCCAATTAGAAAAAACAATTTGCGATTATATATTTTTGCTGAATAATCAAAAGGAACGTCGTCCAAGTAGTGGAGAATTTGGATCAGATGAATTTGCCAAATTGTTTAAAGTAGTATTAAATACTGTAGATTTAATTTTTCGTAACGGTTTAGATTTACAAGCTTTATCTGCTGCTTTAACAAAAGTTAGGGAAGAAAATCCAGATACAGATATTGCAATTCAAAGTATTGAAAATAAAGGAGATGGTATTGTTGTTGTTCGAGTAGAAGTACCCGAACATACTGATAAACAAAAAATTCATGCTGGATTTACTCAAAGTTATGAGTTAGCATTACAAAGTTTAGAAGCAAGATATCAAGCACAATTGCAAAGTAAAGACGAACAAATTGCGCTTTATCGTCAACATCAAACAGATTTAAGAAATTTGATGCAAATAGCTACTCCTAATAGCGAAAAACAAGAAAAAGTAGTTATTCTCAACTTAAATGAAGGTGATTTAAATAGCGGTTTTACTGTAACATTGCGGATTGCTAAACAAGGAAATCATCCTTATTTTGAATCCAAAGGTAAATTACCACCGGCACCAAAATTAAAAGAATATTATCATCAATGGCGAATAGTTTACCGTCAAAGCTTAGGAATCAATTCTCGTTTAGATATCCCCGATACACAGATAACTAATATTAGCCGATGTGATTATTTTTATGAATGTTCTGTATTGGCGGACAAATTGCGAGAAAATATTAATTATTGGCTTAATTCCGAAATATTTCGACCAATAAAAGAACAACTACTCGAACAGTTAAATCCTACTGACTCAATTAGAATGATTCTGCAAACAGAAGATATTCAAGTGCGAAAATTACCGCTTCAATTGTGGAATTTATTTGATAGATATCCCAAGGCTGAAATTGCTTTAAGCACTCCTAGTTATCAAAGTAAGGAAAAATCTATATATCTTCAAGGTAAAAAAAGTAAAATTAGAATTCTGGCAATTTTAGGTAACAGTTGCGGAATTGATATTCAAAAAGATCGGGAGTTATTGGAAGGCTTACCAAATGCGGAGGTTACTTTTTTAGTGGAGCCTCAAAGACAACAGTTAAATGATGAACTTTGGGCGCAATGTTGGAATATTCTGTTTTTTGCAGGACATAGTTTTACTGGATTAAAAAACCGCAGAGACGCTGAGTACGCTGAGGTAAGAGATATAGAGAGGAAGTTACAAAAAGAAGGGTATTTTTATCTTAATAAGTCTGATATTTTAACTATTTCGCAGTTGAAGTATGCTTTGAAAAAAGCTATTGAAAAAGGTTTGGCTTTAGGGATATTTAATTCTTGTGATGGTTTAGGATTAGCTGCGAATTTAGCTGATTTACAGCTTCCACAAATGATAGTAATGCGTGAACCTGTACCGGATAAAGTAGCGCAAGAATTTCTTAAGAATTTTTTAACAGAATATTCCCATGGGAAAACATTATATCAATCGGTAAGAGCAGGTAGAGAGAAGTTACAGGGTTTGGAAAATGAATTTCCTTGTGCTACTTGGTTACCAGTTATTTGTCAGAATCCGGGGGAAATTCCACCTTTATGGTGATAATTTTCTTTAATTTTGAGCAACCCAATTTTCTAAATAAATTTCTTCAATCCGAGCCATATCCGAATCATTAGAAACCAAAATCAACCCACGTGTAATAGCAGTTGCAGCAATTAAAACATCAGCATCTTGAATGGGTCTACCTTTGTTCTTTAAATTAGCATGAATTCTACAAGCGGTTTCGATAATTTCTATATCATCTAAATATAAAACTTCATATTTCTGAACAAAAGTGTTAAATTCGGTTAATTTCCTTGTCGCATTTAGAGCTAAAAGACCTCTTTTAACTTCGTAGTAAGTTATGCAACTGATAAATACTTCGTCTCCCTGACGAGTTACTTGCTGTAATTTATTGTTTACAGAAGCATTTTTTTTCAGTATGTAACTAATAATATTTGTATCTAGTAAATAATTTCTCACTACTATCTACCTTCTACCGCTTCATCAAAAATTGCAATTTCCTCCGGTGTTAAATCATTTAAAGTCCCTGAAACAGCTTCTAAGACTAAGAGTTTATCAATTCTCCGGGTAAGTTCCTTATCTGGAATCGCCCTAAATTCTTCAGGGGAAAATTCTCCAAATAAATCTACTAACATTTCGATCATTTCTTCTTTTTTTAATTTTACTTGGTAGAGACTACTACCTTTAATTAGTTTTTCTACTATCGGTGAAATTCGATTTTCAAGTTCGGGATTTTGGCTTTTAACTTCTTGCATAATTAACTCCTATTTTTTTTCATTTTGTAGAATACTTATTTATTAAGTTTAACGCAATGTACTTTCAATAGTGTGGTGGTAAGAAGTCGGGTTTTTAAGTACTGGTGCAAAATAAATTAGACATTTTGTTTAGGGAGGGAATAGGTTCGTGTTACATAACTCACGAGTAATTATATAAATAATTTTGCGTAACTACTTATTAATCGTAAAAATCCGACTTCTGTGAGTTAGTGAGCTAATAGTTTGAGGCTAGTTAAAACAAAAAAAAGGCGGACTTATTTAGCCCACCTCAAAAAAGAATTATTTAATTATTCAACTTACAAATTAACCCAAAACTTTCTTTGCAGTTGCTACGACATTATCAACGTTAAAACCGAATTTATCCAGACAAACGGCACCAGGAGCGGAAGCACCAAATCTATCGATGCCTACCGTCGCACCATGCATACCAACGTATTTGTGCCAGCCAAAACTAGCAGCAGCTTCTACCGATACACGCTTGCTGACAGATGCGGGTAAAACTGATTCTTTGTAAGATTGATCTTGCTCTTCAAATAATTCCCAAGAAGGCATAGAAACTACGCGGACTTTCTTACCTTCAGCAGAAAGTTTTTCAGCCGCACCAACACAAAGCTGTACTTCCGAACCAGTACCCATCAAAATGATATCTGGAGTTCCATCACAATCTACTAAGATATAAGCACCTTTGGTAGCTTTTTCGATAGAAGTACCATTCAAATTTGGTACACCTTGACGAGTAAACGCTAATAAGGTAGGTTGTTTTTTCTTAGCTCTCTCAATAGCTACTTTGTAAGCCCCAGAAACTTCATTTCCATCTGCGGGACGAATTACTGTTAGGTTAGGAATAGCTCTTAATGAAGCCAAAGTTTCAATTGGTTGGTGTGTGGGACCATCTTCACCTTGTCCGATGGAATCGTGAGTCATTACCCAAATCGATCCAGCATGAGACAGCGCAGATAAACGGATCGCAGCACGCATATAGTCGGTGAAAATCAAGAAAGTCGCACCATAAGGAATTAATCCCGAATCGTGCAAAGCCATTCCGTTACAAATCGCACCCATCCCATGTTCCCGCACACCGAAGTGGACGTTACGATTTTGGAACGCACCTTTTTGAAATTCTCCCTCTCCCTTAATTTCAGTTAAGTTAGAATGAGTCAAGTCAGCCGAACCACCGATTAACTCTGGTAATACTGATGCTAATTTATTCAAGCAACCTTCAGAGTATTTACGAGTAGCTAAACCTTTGTCTTCGGGGGTGAATGTAGGTAATACTTTATCCCAACCATCGGGAAGCTTACCGTTTAAATAACGCTCAAATTCTGCTGCTTCTTGAGCATATTTTGATTTATAGTTAGCAAAAGTCTTGTTCCACTCATCTTCATAACCAGCACCACGCTCCACTGCTTTACGCATATGGTTGAGAGCATCTTCTGGTACTACAAAAGGTTCGTATTCCCAAGCCAAATTGTCGCGGGTAAGTTTGATTTCATCAGCACCAAGAGCAGCACCGTGAATACCTGCTGTATTTTGTTTGTTGGGCGCACCATAACCGATGGTGGTTGTCACCTTAATCATGGTGGGTTTATCGGTGACAGATTTAGCTTCTTGAATAGCTTTCGCAATAGCGTCTAAATCGTTATTACCATCTTTAACGTGTAAAACGTGCCAGCCATAAGCTTCAAAGCGCTTGGAAACATCTTCGGTGAATGCTACGTCCGTGGAACCATCGATGGAGATGTGGTTGTCGTCGTACAGCGCGATTAGTTTACCTAAACCTTGGTGTCCGGCAAAAGAACAAGCTTCTCCAGATACCCCTTCCATGTTGCAACCGTCACCCAGAATTACGTAGGTGTAGTGGTCAACAATTTTAGCATCGGGTTTGTTGTATTTGGCAGCAAGGTGTGCTTCTGCCATTGCCAAACCTACACCATTAGCAATTCCCTGACCCAAAGGTCCGGTAGTCACTTCTACCCCTGCTGTCATGAAGTTTTCGGGGTGTCCGGGAGTATTAGATTCCCACTGACGGAAATTTTTGATATCTTCTATGGTGACGCTATCGAAGCCCGCTAAATAAAGCAGAGCATACTGCAACATAGAACCATGACCGGCGGATAAAACGAAGCGATCGCGATTGAACCATTTAGGATTCTTGGGGTTAAAGCGCATAAATTGGTCCCATAGCACGAACGCCATTGGCGCTGCGCCCATAGGTAATCCGGGGTGGCCGGATTTAGCTTTTTCCACGGCATCAACCGCTAAAAAGCGAATTGAGTTAATACAAAGTTGTTCGAGGGTTTGGGTTTGGGTTGCAACAGCCATAATACGATTGTTTTTAACGACGTTAGAGTTCTGTTTAATAGCTCTGTGTAGCTTGCTTCGGGTCATTGTTAAATTTTCCCAGCACAGCTATATTCTCATCATCCCACTACTCCCTGTTGACGGACAAGAAGTACATAAATCAGAATTTAGGATGGGACTTGGGTTTAATTGTATAGAGGATTGCTACAGTTATTCCGTTTTTAATTAAACTAATTTGTCCAGCAAGGTGCAGAAAACACCCTGCTGAAACCTCCACAAACAAGTGTTAAACATGAAATATGAACTTCATACTTCATGGTTCCTTTGTCAGACGTACTTCTTAAAAGCCAGGGTGACATTGTGACCACCAAAACCAAAGGAATTAGATAGCGCTACCTCAATATCTTGGGCGCGACTTTCATTGGCTACATAATCCAAATCACATTCTGGATCTGGATTGTCCAAATTGATTGTCGGTGGAATTCGATGATTGGCGATCGCCAATACTGTTGCGACAGCTTCAATACCTCCAGAACCGCCCAACAAGTGACCAGTCATGGATTTGGTAGAACTAACTGCTATTTTATAAGCGTGTTCTCCCAGGGCTTTTTTCATGGCAGCAGTTTCGGTGGGGTCATTAACCGGAGTGCTGGTACCGTGAGCATTGATGTAAGTTACTTGTTCGGCAGTAATTCCGCCATCTTTGAGGGCTAACTCTATGGCTCTTGCGGCTCCTATTCCACCAGGGACTGGTGAAGTCATATGATAAGCATCACAAGTCATGCCATAACCAATCATTTCGGCGTAAATTTTGGCACCGCGACTTAAAGCGTGTTCGAGTTCTTCCAAAATCAAAATGCCCGCTCCTTCACCCATGACAAACCCATCGCGGTCTTTGTCAAAGGGACGACTGGCTTTTTTGGGGTCGTGATTGCGTGTAGAAAGGGTTCTGGCAGCAGCAAATCCAGCAATTGATAAAGGTGTAATTGCGGCTTCACATCCACCACAAATCATTGCTTGAGCATATCCATCTTGAATGATCCGAAAAGCATCACCGATAGCATTAGAACCTGCGGCACAGGCTGTTACCGGACAAGAATTTGGTCCTTTAGCACCAACATGAATTGCTGTTAAGCCAGCAGCCATATTAGCAATCATCATCGGTACCATAAACGGACTACAGCGCTCCGGACCGCGATTCAGATAGATACTTTGCTGCTCTTCCATGACCTTTATACCGCCAATGCCAGAACCAAGCATAATCCCTACTTGTTCGGCATTCAGGTCATTAATAACTAATTGGGCATCAGCAAGAGCTTGTTTTGATGCCGAAACTCCGAGTTGAGCAAAGCGAGCCATGCGCTTAGCTTCTTTTCGATCCATATAATCATGTGGATCGAAATCTTTTACTTCACCAGCGATGCGGCAATCATGGTTTGAGGCATCAAATAAAGTAATTTCATCAATACCATTACGACCACTCGCCAATCCTTCCCAATATTGCTCTGGTGTGTTACCAATCGGTGTAATCGCACCAATACCAGTTACAACAACGCGCTTACGTTTAAATTCTGTCATGATGATATTTATGGTGGCTCAACAAGCGCCGCAGTTCAACAACTAGGAAATTGTTAATTGGAAATTAGGAACTAAGGAGAAGAGAATTTTAATAGTTAGCATGACTAAAAAGTTTTGCTCGGTTTTTTGACTAACCTTTTTCTATTAACTTGTCACCGCACCTTGTCCCAATTCCCAATTATTTATCCCTTGTGCTAGGCGGATGCGGCGACTTTATTGTTTATGTAGTCAACTGCCTCTTGAACTGTAGTAATTTTTTCGGCAGCTTCGTCGGGAATTTCAATATCAAATTCCTCTTCTAAAGCCATTACTAATTCCACCGTGTCCAAAGAATCTGCTCCTAAGTCATTGGCAAAATTAGCATTTGGGGTGATTTTCTCATCCTCTACTCCTAACTGTTCGGCAACAATTTCCTTGACTTTTTCAAAAATGGACGCTTGACTCATAGATTCTAATACCTCTAAGGGTTGCTATATTCTGCTCTTGATGGATATCACCTTTTTGAGCATATACATCTTATCGGAAAGCGCGTTCGGATACACGATATATATGTTTGGGGGACAGCAATTGTTACTAAGTTTCTTCCTTGATTTTCCATTGATGTTGCTTTACACAGTTCATACCACCAACCCACTTCGACTTCGGATAAAACAGTAATGGACGAGTAAGCATCAACTATAAAGGATAAAGAACTTGATACCATACAAGCGTCCATATAGAGTACGGTTAACTTTGTACTCCATACTTAGAACTGCCTCTGGTGTTGGGAAGTTTGACGAAGAACATCTTCCCCCAAGACTTCCAAGACCTCTACTTTCCCTTTTCCAATTAATCAAATTGTATTCTATTCCAAATGCTTAAATACGCTTATTTTCCAGGTTGTGTTGCTCAAGGTGCCTGCCGAGAGCTACATTCTTCTACTGTCGCTCTTTCCAAAGCTTTAGATATTGAACTGATTGAACTAAAAAAAGCAGCTTGTTGCGGTTCTGGTACTTTCAAGGAAGATTCCCAACTATTAGAAGATACAGTCAATGCCCGCAATATTTCTTTAGCGGAAGAGTTGAATCTACCTCTATTAACTCATTGCAGTACTTGCCAAGGTGTTATCGGTCATGTAGATGAACGTCTCAAAGCTTGCACAGAAAATAATCCGGCTTACTTAAATAAAGTTAACAGTTTGTTGCAAAAAGAAAGCTGTTCGCCTTATCGCGGAACTACCGAAGTCAAGCATATTCTTTATGCTTTAGTCAAGGATTATGGTTTAGAAGAAATCGAAAAACGAGTGACAAAAAAGCTAACTAATCTCAAATGCGCGGCTTTTTATGGTTGCTATTTACTACGCGCTCAAAATATCCCTGAAGATGATCCTTTTAAACCAGAAGCGATGGAAAATGTTTTCCGCATGGTGGGAGCAACTCCGATTCATTACCGAGGTCGTACTCAATGTTGCGGATGGCCACTTTCTAGTTATGCTACCACCCAATCTTTCCAAATGGCGGGTAAACATATCCAAGAAGCCATAGAAGCCGGTGCTGATTGTATGGTTACTCCTTGTCCTTTGTGTCACCTCAATTTAGATTCCCGTCAGCCAGAAGTAGAAAAAGTCATCGGACATAAGTTGGGTTTACCAGTACTGCATTTACCGCAATTAATCGCTTTAGCTTTGGGTGTTAGTCCCCAAGAACTTGGTTTACAAAGACATATTGTTTCTACTAAACCAGTGTTAGAAAAATTAGGATTTTGACTGAAAATCAAATGATTTAAGTTCGATTCAATTCAGCGGAATGCACCAGTTTTAATTAACGGAGCTAGAATCTCCAAACCTACTTCCCAGACTGAGCCTGGGAACTATAGCAATCCTATTTGATTTGTGAAAAATCACGGTGTTCAGATTTCCGACTTCTTGAAGAAGTCGGAAATCTAAATTCTCATATATGATTTAGGATTGCTATAAAAGATGTAAATTCATAAAAGTTTAATTAAAAACTTGATAAATAAATAAATTTTTGAACAATACAACTTTATTGATTCGATAAGAATATGAAATCAATAATTAAACATATTTAGTTTTCATAAAATACTTACAAAAGTTATCAGCATATTCAACAATTGTCATAATTAAAAGTAGTGTGTCACTGTAGAAACTACTCAGTCACCATTATTAATTCAGAATTTATACTAATAACTTCTAACTATGGTCGCTGAATGACTGCATTATTTATGCAGTCTCAAGCACACTTCTTTTGAGAAGAGATAATTTATGACTGGTACATTGATTCAGTTAAAACTGCAAAAAAATCAGCTTGATATAAGTAGTGATTTTGCCAAAAGAGTCGGTAGCAGCAATCGCTGGCAAATTTTAGGAAGATTCAAAACTATTCGTCGTGGATACAGCCTTTTTCAAGGGCAGCTACAGCGTTTTAAACCTCAGTTTTACCAACAGAGATTAAACATTTCCACCGTTTCAGAAATTTCTCCCGTTCAAATTAGTAAATGTGTAGAAAATATTCAGAAAACAGGAGTACATTTAGGATTACACTTGAATCAAAATGCTGTACAACAAATTATCTCATTTGCTCGTTTGAATCTCTGCAATGAACCTAAACATAATGATTTTTTCTTTGCGGATGAAATCAAAAATGGACGATTAAATGGTGAATCTAGACAGGTGATGCGCGGTCTTGTTAGTAATCTTGATAAATGTCAAACTGTAGATAAAATAGTCTGTGACGCAACCCTAATTGAAATTGCTCGAAAATATCTTGGTTATTATCCAACCTTAATAACCCGTCATTTAACCTGGAGTTTTGCTTGCGATTTAGATGAAGTTGACATTCAAAAACTATACCCACCAACTAATTTTCATTACGATGTTGCTGGGTTAAATTTCGTAACCGCTAGTTTTTTTATTACCGATGTAGATGAAAATACTGGTCCTCATATCATGATAGAAAAGTCCCATAACCGTAAACCTTTGCAAATGCTTTTGAGGTCAAATATTCAGAAAGAAACAGATGTGTGGCGTTTTTATGACCGCTCGGAGCAACTTACAATTACAGGTAATGCTGGATTTGGTTTTTTCCAAGATCCATCTTGTATCCACAGATTAAAATTACCAAGAAATGGTAATCGCTTGATTCTACAAATACGGTATTCTTGACGCTAAATTCTGATTAATAAAATATCAATATTATATACAAATTATCAGTTCAGTGCATTAACATGAGTTCGACAACAATCATAGAAGTCGGGTTTTTAGGTTAAATATTTGTTAATTACACAATCATCCTCAAAATCCGACTTCTCAACCCCATGAAAAATCCAGTTTTTCTGCACTTATTCTTTTCTTCTACTATCTCAATATTGATTCTTTTGAATTTTGCTTCTTCGGTTTTAGGCAGGATTAATTTCAAAATATCATTTTTAAATTCTTAAAAAAGGATTTTTATTCGCAGCAAAAACTGTAAAACCCGATTTTTTATTTAAATCGGGTAACAGACATATTTATGAATCGCGAATACAGAGCAAAAAGAGTTAAAAAAATTAAAACAACAAAATAAAACAACAAATTATTGAAATTTCCGCTGCAATTGTCTGATGTATTGATAGATTTCCGGTAATTTTTGAATAATTGCGGAGGATTTCAAATATATTTTGTAAGGAATGGCTGGATTCCCAGATACAATTTCCCCTGGTGGGACATTGCTATGAACTCCGGACTTTGCGGATACAATGGCACCATCACCAATTTTGACTTGATTGGCAATTCCTGATTGTCCTGCTAAAATTACGCGATTACCTATTTTAACTCCTCCAGCGGTTGCGGATTGCCCTGCCAAGGCGCAGCCAAAACCCACTTGAGTACCGTGTCCTATTTGTACTAAATTATCAATAACTGTATTGTGACCGATACGTGTTTCTCCGACTGCGGGACGGTCAACTGCACTATTACAACCAATTTCTACTTTATCTTCTATTATGGTACACCCGGATTGCTGCATTTTGAACCAGCCTTCTTTGGTAGGAACAAAACCGAAACCTTCAGCACCGACAACTGTTCCGCTGTGGATGACGCAATCTTTACCAATGCGAGAACGTTCGTGGATGGTACAGTTAGCGTGTAAAACAGTGCGATCGCCAATTGTCACATCTGGATAAATCACGACATGAGGATGGATACAAACGTTGTTGCCAATTTCTACACCTTGTTCAATTACTACATAGGCTCCAATATAAACTTCGCTGCCAATTTTTGCCGATTCATGAATTACGGCAGTAGGATGAATGGATGGAGCGGGATGCCAAGGTTGATAAAATAAGTTGATTGTTTGAGCAAATAAAAGTCGTGGTTCTTTGGCTGCTATCCAAGCTATTTGCTTTTCTTGTGCTTTAACAAGCAGTGATTCCTCGTTAGGTAAAATCAAAGCATTGGCAGTTGTTTTATCTAGTAAATGGGCAAATTTTTGTCCTTCTATATAGCTAATACTGCCAGTTGTCGCTTCGTCAACGGCTGCCAATGTAATAATTTCTGGATCGAGGTTTGGCAAGCTAACTAGACTAGATAAGGTGGCATTTTCACCCAGTTTTTGAACTATTTCGCTGAATTTCATTTTTACAATTTGAATGATAATGATTTACAAAGGCTTTTTAATTTGTCGTTATTGATGTAAATTTGATTCTAAATGCATTGAATTGTTTACAAAGGAAAATTAAGTCCATAGATTGTTTCTATTAACGTTTTTACTCTAACAACTGCTTTTTTATATTTAAAACTCATTAATATTATCTAATAACAAGTTCAAATTCATACAATTACATATAATTTTAATTATTAATTGTATAGATTAATTAACAAAAATTTTAACCAACTATCGAAAAGTATTGCACAATTATGTATCAAAACAAAAAAGTGAGGAGTCACTAATTGAAAGCAACTCCTCGCGGTTTGTCCCGAAAAAGTTTGTGTAATCTATATCTGATGCTTTATCCCATTTATATTTATCGTTTAAGCAGTAAATAGTATAACGTTCCGTTACCACCTGTTACCCCAGCCCTGTCACCTGCGACTTTTCCAGTACCCATAAAGTAATCGACTCTTCCGGGTGTTTTAATGGCGCTACCTGTATCTTGGTCAAGTACAAATCTACTGACTCTACGATACTCTAGATTTCCGCCGTTTCCTACATAAGGAAAACTCGTGTTAACTAACGCTAACGCACCCGGAGGCATCAAAGACTTATCTGTAGCAATGGAACGTTCGGGAGTAACTGGTACTCCTATACTACCAGTAGCTGGTGTATTACCTTTATCTCTAAAGAAAATAAAGCGTTCCCAACGAGGCAGATAATCATCCATAGCGCTGGGATTTCCCTCGAAGAAGTTAATAATACCAGGCATTGTCGCCTGTTTCTGGGTAATTTTTCCGTCATTGAGCAACTCTCTACCGATGCTCGTCCAAGGATAATCGGTACCATTAGCATAACCAACACCTGTAACGGTACCATCGGTTAACTCAAGTTTGGCGGAACCTTGGATATGAATTAAGTATGCATCAAAGCGATCGCGAAACCAAAATAGTTCCAAACCACTCAAGGGGCTATCCTTACCTAGTAAACCATCTTTGCCTTCGAGTTCGATTCTTTTGGGGTGCGGTTTTTCCCATTGGTCAAAATTTGATGGTAATTGATAAATGGGATATTTAAACTCTGAGGTAGGAACACGACTGGCTTGGTAAATCGGCTCATAATATGCAGTAAATTTAACAGTACCCTTGCCGTCGTTACCAACTGACTGGTAAAACGTAAACTCGCGTCGAACCGCAGCTTGTAATTCTGCTGGGGATTTGGATGTGAGTACCAATTGACGGAAACGTAACAAACTACGACGCACGCGATCTAATGTAATTGCCTTGTCGGGATAATTTTCGTAAATTCTGGCAGCGCTAGGATTTTGCAAATAACGCAAACTATGGTCAATTGACTCAATTAACGCTTGGCGATCGCCAGGTTTACCTTTCTCTTTCCCACCCCAAAACAGTTGGTCATCCCAACCCAAACAAGCCTTACTGGGTGTACAGTTATTGGACAAACCAATTGGTTTTAGGACTGGGGTTGCCGGAGTAACACTCGGTTGTGGTTGTGGTTGTGGTTGCGGTACTGTTGGAGGAATAGTTGGTATAATAACCGGCTGCGCTACTCTCAAGGGAGTAGTTGGTAAGGGCGGCATTGTCATTATACGCACCTGAGCGACAACTGAACGCACCGGGCTAACCAAGGCAATTCCCAGGCTCAAGGAAAACAAAGCAAGGGTTTTTCTCATGATTTATGTAAATCTTTCAACACTAGAACTAAAAATTGGTTCAACTCGAATTGCAACAACCCGAGATGGACGAAGTACCATATACTCGCCGGAAATATTCTTGATTGGTACGTTAATAAAGTCATCAGAAGCAGCTTTGGGCATAAGTTCGCCACTGTACCACTTTTGAAACTCTTGAATGGTCGGAAAACGTACTTCTTCCCGGTGTCCACTTTCCATTAATATATATACTGCGTATTCGCTAGCACTTCTAGGCATAACTTTTGAATCCTTTGAGACACATCACCACATTGTTAACCCAACTATTGCCTTAATGGAAAGGGAAAAAAGTCGGATATCAAAAAATACCATTGCATTTTATTTAAAGAGGGATGTTGAAATGTCGCAATCTTAATTTGTTCTTAATAATTATGATTTTTGTCATATTTTTGACTAAAAACATGAAAATTACGAATTATCTCGGATTCATCTAGCCGCAGCATTTTGAGTTTAATCTTTCCCCAATGACGCAAAATTACGGGAAAACTGTTCCCAAAAGGCTTTAAATTCAATATATTTTCCCCAAGTATTTCAAAAGTTATACGAGTTGAAATTAACAGCTACTCAAATATGTATAATTGTGATAAATCATCGGTTTATATTCGATCATACTGAATCGCTGATGACGAATATGAATTTATTGTGGTTCCTGTAGTCTTTGATTTGAGGACTTTACCCAGAGCGTTTTCTCAAACTACCCCTTATCGTTTCTAATCTCAAAAACAATCGATTACTTTTGATTTTTATAAGTAGATAGGCGTTCTTCAATTGTCGTTATGAATAGGGAATAGTTCGTTCGGGAGTAGGGAATAGGGAGTAGAGGTCAGGTTTTGAGCCAAGTTTACCTTGTATGTTACACAAGGATAATTATTTATGCCTACTTACTTATTATCGGTGAATACTGAGAACCCACTTTTTTGTAATACTTGTAACTTAAATAGAGGTTAAGTATAACACTGAGTCATATAATTCAGTAAAATTACTAAAGACAATATTTTGTTTCTCGTGATATTTAAAAGCGGTAATCTGATATTTTCGCAATTTGAGACAAATTAAAAGTTAAGTAGTGAAATTAAATTACATTCAGGTGAAGCATAAACAAAGCTATTTTACAGTCAAATATATCGCAAATCATCGTGAAACTTTAATCTAGATTGACATAAATTTCCTACTTTCTACTGGAAAAAAGAAAATATGTACAAAGGTAGATGCGAGGTCTACCCATCAGTAACATATCATACGATTGAAAGTGCATATACTATTCGTTAGAATTACTAAAATTTACCGCCTTGGGTAGATGCGGTGATGAAATAATCCATGTATTACGTTAACCACTTACACCAAAACAATTCGGGTAAAAATATAGTGCATTCACAATTAATAAAATTTGCACGCTTATTAGTATCGCTGATCGTTATTGCAATCTTCTTATTAACAGGGTGGTTGGTTATTCACGATGAAAAATTAATATTTTCTAATTCTGTTTTGATGATTGCTTATGAAAGTTTAGTGGCAATTGGGATTTTTGCAATATTGATTTGGAAGGGTACGAAAATAATCGAAAGCACCTGCAATCAGCGTGATAAGGCAATAAATGCCCTCAAAGAAAATGAAGCAAAATTGAGAAGTTTTTTAGATACAAACTTTATTGGCATTGTAGAAGTAAGTGCTGACGGTAATATTTATGTCGCAAACGATGAATTTTTACGGATAACAGGCTATAGCTATTCCTGTTTACAAAATGGTAGTTTGAATTGGTTTAATATTACGCCATCAGAATATTTAGATATAGATAAACAACACTTTTCTCAAGCTAAGGCTTTTGGTAGTTGCACTTCTTACGAAAAAGAATTGATTTGCGCTTCGGGTAAGATAGTTAAAGTGAAAGTCGGTTGTACTTCCCCAACAGAAAAAAATCAACCAGATAAATATATTATTAATCTCAGCGAATGTAAAAATCTAGAATTAGAAAAAAACTTTAGCATTAGACAGCATTGGTTGGAACATTTACTTAATATGATGCCAGCACCGCTGTTATTAATTGAACCAGGAACAGCAAGGGTAACTTTTGCAAATAAAGCAGCGAATGAGATGGCTAATGGTAATTTTCCTTTAGCACAATCTCAAGAAGAATATGAGAAATTATACCGTTTTACCAACGAGTCGGGACAAATTCTTCCTAATGAACTTATACCCCTAATACGGGTTGCTTTGGGGGAAAGGCTTGAAGGAGTGGAGGTTAATTGGTATGAAGGAGATAAAATTCATCCGATACGGGTATTTGCAGATACTTTACCTCCAATGTATGGTTATCCGGGTACTTGTGTGGCTTTATTGCAAGATACTACTAAACTTAAGCAGTTAGAAACATCTTTGAGTTTAGGTAAGGATAGACTTGATTTGTTATTTGAGACAACTAGCGATTTAATATCCTCGGAACAGCCAGAGAAATTAATCGAACTTTTGTATAGTGAAATTACGCAGAAAACTAATATAGATTGTTATTTATATTATGTGGTCGAGAAAAATTCTCAAAAAATCCAGTTAACTTCCTATTGCGGGATTAGTTGTTCTCAAGCCAAAGATTTAGAATGGCAAGAATTTGGTCAAGGAATCTGCGGTACTGTAGCGATGAAGCGTACTCCCATTAAAATAGAAAATGTCGGGGAATCCAATGATCCAAGCACAGAATTTATTCGTAACTTAGGAATGAATGCTTACTATAGCTGTCCGTTGATAGCTCAAGGGCAGCTTTTCGGTACAATTAGCTTTGGTAGTCGGACTATTGGGGACTTCAGTAGTTATGAGATAGGTGTCATGCAGGCTATCTGTAACCAAATAGCCATGAATATTCAACGGGCTAATTTAATGAATTCCCTACAGCAAGCCAATCGCATCAAAGATGAATTTTTGGGTATTTTATCTCACGAATTGCGATCGCCATTGAATAGTATTTTAGGATGGGCGCAGTATTTACGGGTTCGCAAGCTTGACGAATCCACCACATCCAAAGCTTTGGAATCCATAGAGCGTAATAGTAGAGAGCTTCATCATCTAATCGAAGAATTATTAGATATGTCGCGAACAATTCAAGGTAAAATGCAACTTAGTATTGGTCATTGTAATTTGGTTTCAATTATTGTCGCAGTCATTGAAAGTTTGCGATCGGCAAGTGTTGCTAAGCAGATAGAAATTAAATTATCAGCTCGCAAAGGTTTTGGGATGGATGAACATATTAAGAATGCCGCATTTACAGACTATGAAGAACCGTTAATTCAACTTGCATCTTTAAATAAAATTCCTGCTGCGGATCAAGCTCTAGTGGAAAATCAAAATTTCTTAGTTGCTGGTGACACTCAGCGTTTAAGGCAAGTTATATGGAATTTACTTTCCAATGCCATTAAGTTTACTTCTTGTGGCGGCTGTATAGAAGTAAGCTTATTAGAAGAAAATACCCAGAAAAATTCATTATCATATGCGGTAATTCAAGTCAGCGATACAGGAATCGGCATAAATTCTGAGTTTCTTCCCTATGTTTTTGACCGTTTTCGTCAGGGTGATAGTTCCAACGCTAGAGCCTATAATGGGTTAGGTTTAGGATTAGCTATTGTACGTCACATAGTTGAATTACACGGCGGTAGTATTTCCGTAGAAAGTCCCGGAGAAGGCAAAGGTTCAACCTTTACAGTCAAATTACCACTTATTCCATCAACTCAATTACTATCAGTTAAAAAAAACCCTAAGTCTCAATTCCTAACAATTAATTAGTAATTTTTCATGAGTTATTTATTAATATTAGTTATTTATTAATATTAGTTATTTATTAATTTATTTATTTCCTCTTACAGATTATTTAATTAACAAAAAGATTACGGCAGAGAAATATAAAAGAGGAGCATAAAAAAAAGTTGCTAATCCGTTGCTTGAAGAAACTGGTTTATTGTACTGCGATCGCCATCGGATTAAATAAATTAAATAAATTAAATAAATTTCAACTAGACAACGCTCGCCAAGTTCTAGAACCAACAATACCATCTGCGACTAAACCCCGGCGGCTTTGAAAAGCTTTAACCGTGACTTCTGTTAAAACACCAAAATCACCATCAATACCAATCGGGTAGCCCTTGGAAACTAAAAGCTGTTGTAAAATTCTCACGGAATTACCTCTGTCACCGAAACGTAGAGTAGGTAATCTATTCATAGCAGTTGTTTGCAATATCATGGGTAGTTCTCGATCAATTTTTTCTTCCATAATAAATCCTTAGTTAAACCTTATCTGGATAGTCAAGCAATTGCCTCTGTATGGAAATAGCTTTTATAATTACCCAAATTTACTTCAATTTACTGTAATAATTTATTGATATTATCCTATTTCAAAAAAAACCACAGATAATTTTTATCTGTGGTTATAGTTCATCCTCCATGAACTACGATTTCCTATCTACAGCCTAATCTAGGACAATAAGACTTGATAGTACCCGTTGGGGGGAGATG
>NZ_JADEWL010000108.1 GCF_015207665.1 Plectonema cf. radiosum LEGE 06105 | reverse complement strand
GGGGGATGGGGGGGTAAATAACTCCTCACTCCTAACTCCTAACTCCTAACTCCTCATTCCTAACTCCTAACTCCTCACTCCTAACTCCTAACTCCTAACTCCTAACTCCTATCCCCTAACCCAAAATCCCAATTTTGATTACGGACGTTGAATAATGTTTTCGACTACGCGACGCTTGGCTTTCGGATCGATACCAATCAAGCGGACGTATTCTCCTGGATATTCTGCCAGATAAGATTCGAGGATACCTAGTACTTCTCTTTCGTTTGTTGAATCTATTTGTCCGCAACTTGACCAAGAACCTGTACGGAAACGACGGTTGTCTACGTGTTCGGCACTGATTTTATAACCGCCATGCAACAGGTGTCGAACTTCTTCTAAAACTTCGGTACTTAATTGAGTATTGGTAAGGGTTGCGGTACCACCACTCGCCGTACCGTAACTTTTTACGGGACTAGAACTCGAAGTAGAGGCGTAATTGAAATTTGTATCTCTCTTACTCGTATCAGTCTTATATGAACTACCGTTACCGTTGGATGCAGTACCACCAGAACCATCAGGACGTTGAATAATGCTTTCTAGTATCCGGCGTTTCGCTTTGGTGTCAATACCAATTAGGCGCACATACTCGCCTCCATGACTTCTCATACATTCTTCTAAAGCAGAAATAGCCTCATTGAGATTTTTTGTTTCAATTGGGCTACAGCTTTGCCAGGAACCTGTACGGAAGCGTCTGCTATCAACGTGTTCCATACCAATTCTGTAACCTCCTGAGAGCAGGTTACGGATTTGGTCGATTGTCTCGCTATCTAATTGAGAACTACCACTGCTGGAATTTCCATTACTATAGCTACTGTTGCGACCACCATTGCTTGAACCACTACTGCTATAACTACCATTACTACTGGTTGCAGGAGCGCTGTAGGTTGAGATTATAGTTGGTTTTGTCGAACCATCTGGACGTTGAATGATGGTTTCTAATACCCGTTTTTTCTGCTTGGCATCGATTCCAAATAAACGCACGTATTCGCCTTGGTGTTCACTCATACAGCCTTCTAAGGCTGATACTGCTTCACCTACGCTTCTGGCTTCAATCGGTTGACAGCTATGCCAAGAACCAGTGCGAAAACGTCTACTATCTACGTGTTCGGTACCAATTTTAAACCCTTGCTCTAACAGATAGCGCACTTGCTCTACTGTTTGAGTATCCAAACCATTGTTATACACTTCAATACTCCTTTCTAAGCCTTTATCTTCGTTTGTATTATATATGTCTATTTTTTGACGAATTTCTGCAATACACTTACTATCTTCGGCACAAAGATAACCCACTCTCAGTGCCTGATTGACTCCTACTACATGATGAGCAAATTCTTGATCCTGTGGATTTACATCTGACAAACGGTCAGCTTGGTGTTGACTGGTAATCACAGCCCCAGAAGGTACGTATTTACCGGGAGGGATTTCGACATCTTGGATTAAGGCGTGCATCATCACGATACAACCATCGCCCACTTTGGCATTAAATACTGTGGAACGAAAACCGATAAAGCAGTTATTACCCACATAACATGGTCCGTGAATCAAAGACATATGGGTAATACAACTGTCTTTACCTATCCATACCGAGTATTCTTTGTTGTTATCCCCCAGTACACGACCTCTTTCTAATCCGTGTATAACAACACCATCTTGAATATTAGTATTTTCACCTATATAAAATGGCGACCCCTCATCTGCTCGCACCGAAATCCCTGGAGCAATAATTACATTCGCACTAATTTCAATATCTCCAATAATATTGGAAGACGAATGAACAAAAGCAGTTTGGTGAATTTGCGGTTCTGCCAAATTCTTAGACCATGGGGTTGGGGGAGCCGCCATACTGCGGACTCTCATAGCGTCGTTTCTCCTTAAATGCGTTTTTTTATTAGTTAAGAGTTAGTACCACCGGAGTTAGTACCACCGGAGTTATGAGTTATGAGTTTTTTTATTAACCACTCCACTATCTACTAACAACTATCTACTAACCACTAACAACTATCTACTCACAACTAATTGTTAATATTGTTCTTTTTTGCTGTAAATTAAGCGATTTTCAACATAAACTGTATCAATTATCGCTACTACTGCTGCATCGATTGGACGCTGTTCGTTGCCATAAATTTGACGTGCAGCACTACCACGACTGATGAGTACCCATTCATCAACTCCCGCACCAACGGTATCTGCCGCAACTTCGTATTCTGGCTGGATGCGTCCTTCTTCATCTATTAACTGCAATAACAGCAGTTTCACTCCTCTAAGACTTGGATCTTTTTGCGTGCTAGATACTGTTCCGCGAACTCTGGCAATTTGCATTCCTTTCCTAGGATATTACGGTCTTCCACCATAAGGACGAATTGCATTCACGTTTTCCCGGAATTGCTCTACATCTTCGGTATATCTAATTGGTAAAACGTATTCTAGGTTTTCGTGGGGACGAGCGATGATATGAGTAGACAATACTTGTCCCCCATTCACTCGCTTCACAGAATCAACTCCTGCTCCAACTGAAGCTTGAACTTCTGATACGTCTCCTCTAACAATAACGGTAACGCGACCTGTACCGATTTTTTCATATCCAACCAAGGTGACGCGAGCAGCCTTTACCATCGCATCCGCTGCTTCTACTACTGCTGGAAAACCCAGAGTTTCTACCATTCCAACTGCAATTGACATTACTTTCTATCCTCAAAAAATTTCCTAAATTGACTTTCCCCATGTTGTAAACAAATGGGCATCTTTAATTTGTCTAGTTAGTCGTAAACCTATAGTACTCCTGTAGCGCTGCTAAATTCCCCACTCAGATTTAACCGAATATATCTAGTTAATTTAGGAAAGACCTAGAGAGAAACTTTTCTCAAGCTGCAAAAGTTATCTTACAACCTGCATTACCCTGTGCGTCAATAGTAGGTTTGATTACAAGGGTTGATTTTCTAGGTTCCTGTATTAGTGTTAAATGACGACTAGATTTTTTAACAATTGGTTATTTTTTCCCCAAATAAATCCAATATTTAGGCATCTCAAATTATTAATAGTCTTTAAGTTCGGAATTGTTCCACTGCTTCGGTATATCTAATTGGTAGAACATATTCCAAGTTTTCATGGGGACGGGCAATAATATGGGTGGAAACAACTTCACCACCGTTTACCCGTCTTGCAGCTTCGATACCTGCTGCAACTGAAGCTTGTACCTCAGATACATCTCCCCGCACGATTACAGTTACACGAGCGCTACCGATTTTTTCGTAACCTACTAAGGTAACGCGAGCGGCTTTCACCATCGCATCCGCTGCTTCTACTACTGCGGGAAATCCCTTAGTTTCAATCATTCCAACTGCTATAGGCATTTACTGACTCCAACAACTTTACTAAATTTATGACTCTACGAAGACTTTTTTTGACGGGTATGCTCATTTAAAAGCTGAAAAAAAACTTCCCCCAAATTAAGCATATGAAAGCTTTGCACCCATTGCAATATAAATTACTATAATAGTTTGTAATCAAAGGATTTTAAAAAACTTAACATATCTTTGATTGAGGGTCTACAATTACTCACTACTCAATCGAAGTTTACGGTTTCTAGAGTAGACACTTCTGCTTTATACTTTTTTTATCACATTTGCCCAAAGCGCTTTCATCGAAGCCTAAATTTGACATAGGGAAGAATGACTTTAGTCTCAAACAGTTCTAGAGCCTACTTTCTGAATGCATAACCATTGGTGCAAAAAAAATATCAAGGAGATATAAAAATTTCTTATCAGACATATTATTCTAGGTTTTTGAATTAAGAAAACTGAAACAATAAATAAACATTACTCATCAAAAAAATATTCAAATAAGAGTGAGATATTGAGAATACAATTTGATTCTTTTGTCAAGTAATTTGTGAAAAGTGTCAGATGAGAAAAAATGAATCGATATTTTATCTGATTGATTAGATTAGAGTATTAAAAGAAATAGGAAAATTTCTTAAAGACTATTTAAAGAGTATTTATAGTGGTAAATTTGAATGAATGAGTTTCTATTTTCAACAACTTGGTGTTTGCCCTTATATGGATTAGTGGGTGCGTTGTTAACTTTACCCTGGGCAACGGGATTAATTAAGCGTACCGGACCAAGACCAGCAGCTTATTTGAATTTATTAACAACAGGTTTAGCTTTTTTTCATAGTGTATTCGTATTTAAAGAGATTTGGAACAGGGAACCAGAAACTATTGTTTTAAATTGGTTTACAGCCGCCGATTTAAATATCTCTTTTGCATTAGATATATCGTCAGTAAGTTTTGGTGCGACAGTTTTAGTTGCCGGATTGAGTTTATTAGCACAAATTTATGCTTTAGGTTATCTCGAAAAAGATTGGGCAACAGCAAGATTTTTTGCTTTGATGGGCTTTTTTGAAGCAGCGTTGAGTGCTTTAGCTATCAGCGATTCTTTGTTACTCAGCTACATGGTATTAGAAGTTTTAACTCTCTCAACTTACCTGTTAGTTGGATTTTGGTACGCTCAACCGTTGGTAGTTACAGCAGCGCGAGATGCATTTTTCACTAAGCGGGTAGGAGATTTATTGTTGTTGATGGGGGTGGTAGCTATAGGTACCATGGCAGGTAGTTGGGATTTCTCCGACTTATACAAATGGGCGCAAACAGCACAATTAAATCCCTTAACATCAACTTTACTCGGTTTAGCATTAATTGCCGGACCTGCTGGGAAATGCGCTCAGTTCCCCCTGCATTTGTGGTTAGATGAAGCAATGGAAGGTCCGAACCCAGCTTCAGTCTTACGAAATTCCTTGGTAGTTGCTGGTGGTGCTTATGTACTTTACAAACTCGAACCCATTTTAGCGTTATCACCAATAGCCTTAAATGCTTTATTAATTATCGGTACAATGACAGCCATTGGTGCGAGTTTAGTTTCCATAGCCCAGATAGACATCAAGCGAACTTTATCTCATTCCACCAGTGCATACATGGGTTTAGTGTTTGTCGCAGCAGGTATGGAACAAGGCGCTGTGGCATTGTTATTGTTGTTTACTCACGCGATCGCCAAAGCTTTATTATTCATGAGTGCCGGTTCGGTGATTTATACTACCCAGACTCAAGATATCACCGAAATGGGCGGGTTATGGTCGCGGATGCCTGCAACTACTACAGCTTTTATTGTTGGCGCGGCTGGTATGGTAACGCTATTACCCTTGGGAAGCTTTTGGGCAATGCTTTCATGGGCTGATGGTTTTTATGTTACTAGTCCTTGGGTAATTGGGATTTTAATCATAGTAAATGGTTTGACAGCCTTAAATTTGACAAGGGTATTTAGATTAGCCTTTTGGGGAGAACCACAACAAAAAACCCGACGAACTCCTGAAGTGCATTGGCCGATGGCATTACCAATGGTATCCCTAACTGTGGTTACTTTGTTAGTACCAATGATGCTTCAGCAATGGTACTTGTTACCAACTTGGGAAAGTATCAATTGGTATGTATTAACTGCATTAGTATCTTCAAGCTTAATAGGAGTGATTATCGGTTCTACTATTTATCTGCATAAAGCTTGGTCTAGGTCAACAGTATTAAGTTGGAGATTTATCCAAGATTTATTGGGATACGACTTTTACATAGACCGTATTTATCGAGTGACCATAGTCAGTGCTGTTGGGTTGCTATCCAAAATTTCCGCTTGGAGCGATCGCTATTTAGTGGATGGATTAGTAAATTTAGTTGGTTTTGCAGCTATTTTCAGCGGACAAGGTTTAAAATACAGCATTTCCGGACGTTCTCAAGGTTATTTGCTGACTATCGTGTTTGGAGTCAGTTTAATCGGCTTATTTATTAGCTGGTCTTTAGGATTACTTAATAATTTACCGTTTTAATCAGGTTAAAGGTCAAAGGTTCAAGGTTAAAGGTTGGTAATAAACAATTAGTAACTCTCAACTGTCAACTGTCCACTGTCAACTATCAACTCTTTTTATGCTTAGTATTTTAATTTTGCTACCGCTCTTAGGTGCGGCTGTGATTGGATTTTTGCCTTTTGGTATCACACCAAAAATTTCCCGTGGAATAGCTTTGACTATTGCTACTACTGCTTTTTTGTGGACGTTGGTGTTAGCTAGTCAGTTTAATTTGGGCGAAATTAATCAACAATTTGGTGAATTCATCCCTTGGATAGATGTATTGGGATTGAATTATCATATTGGAATTGATGGTTTATCTTTACCTCTGTTGATATTAAATGCATTGTTAACTGGAATAGCTATTTATACCAGTGAGACATCTATAGCGCGACATCGATTGTATTATTCTTTGTTGCTGCTGCTTAATACCGGAGTTACGGGAGCGTTTTTATCTCAAGATTTACTGCTATTTTTCCTATTTTATGAATTGGAATTGATTCCCCTGTATTTGCTGATTGCTATATGGGGTGGAGAGCGCCGGGGTTATGCAGCAACCAAGTTTTTGATTTATACTGCTGTTTCTGGAATTGTGGTTTTAGCCAGTTTTCTGGGCTTAGTTTGGCTGAGTGGTAGTTCTAGTTTTAGTTTAGACAGCTTACAAACAAATTCTATACCCTTAGCGACACAAATCTTACTGTTAGTAGGGATTTTAATCGGTTTCGGGATTAAAATTCCCTTAGTTCCCCTGCATACCTGGTTGCCGGATGCTCACGTCGAAGCTTCTACACCGATTTCCGTTTTGCTGGCTGGGGTGCTGTTGAAATTAGGAACTTACGGTATGCTCCGTTTTGGGATGTATTTGTTACCATCCGCTTGGATATATTTAAGTCCTTGGCTGGCAACTTGGGCTGTAGTTAGCGTGCTGTACGGTGCATCTTGTGCGATCGCCCAAAAAGACATGAAAAAAATGGTAGCTTATAGTTCTGTCGCACATATGGGATACATTCTTTTAGGTGCAGCAGCAGCGACACCTTTAAGCATATTAGGTATCGTCATGCAAATGGTTAGCCATGGTTTAATTTCAGCGCTGCTGTTTTTGCTCGTAGGGGTAATTTATAAAAAAGCAGGTAGTCGCGATTTGGATGTTGTTCAAGGATTGTTAAATCCCGAAAGAGGCTTACCTTTAATTGGTAGTTTGATGGTTTTGGGAGTAATGGCAAGTGCTGGGATACCAGGAATGGTAGGATTTATTGCAGAGTTTATTGTATTTCGGGGTAGTTTTGCAGTTTTCCCGATCCAAACTTTACTATGCATGATTGGAACCGGCTTAACTGCCGTTTACTTCTTAATTTTGATGAGTAAAGCCTTTTTCGGACGCTTATCCGAACAAGTAACTAACTTACCCCGTGTGTATTGGTCAGATAGGATACCAGCTATAGTTTTAGCAGTCTTAATCGTAATTTTTGGTATTCAACCAAATTGGCTAATCCGTTGGACTCAATCAACAACTAACGTGATGATGAATGCACAAAATCAGATTGTGAACGTGTCTTTTAATAAGTAAGAATCAATTACCAATTACCAATTACCAATTACCAATTAACAGGAGAAGTCTGATGGTGGGAACTGCTACTAAAAAAAATATACCTACAAATCATCCTTTAGCTGAATATATCGAACGTCTATTGAATGGAGAAGCATTACTTCCAGATAGTCCAGAAAATTTAATTGAAGTCGTCGGGGTTCTTCACAGTTACGGTATTGTTTTAGATGCTTATTCAAATAATTTGATATATTTTGCCGAAAATCAATTTTTAGTATTCTTTCCGTTTTTTAAATATTTTAACGGCGAAATTAATTTTCAAAAATTACTACGTCACTGGCAACACGATAGAATCAATTACGAATACGCCGAATACTGCATGAAATCAATGATGTGGCACGGTGGTGGTGGATTAGATGAATATGTAGATTCAAAAGAGTTTAGACGCTTAGGGCAAGCAGTTATTAATGCCAAGTTTCAAAATAATCCTTTAGTTTTGGGTGTTAATCAACTGTTTCCAGAATTTTTATTTGAACAGTTAAGAGTTTGTTGTTACTACAGCGGTTTAGGTCAATTTTGGCGCGTCATGTCTGATGCATTTATGAGTTTATCAGACCTCTATGATAAAGGTAAAATTACATCAATTGCTCAAGTTGTAGATCATGTAAAAGAAGCTTTGGTGGCAAATGCGAATAATCCTATTACCTATGCTGTAAAAATTCGGGATAAAGTTTACGACATAATTCCCCAAAAAGCTGGTTTAACTTTTTTAATGGATACAGCAGTACCTTATGTAGAAGCAGTTTTCTTCCGAGGAACACCTTTTCACGGTACAGTTTCTTACAATGCCCAAGCTTATCAAATTCCTCCAGACCAAGGAAGATTTCAATATGGTGCATTGTACGCAGATCCTTTACCAATTGGTGGTGCTGGTATTCCTCCGACATTATTAATGCAGGATATGCGTCACTATTTACCCGAATATTTACACAATATTTATCGTCAAACTCGTCGCGGAGAAGACGATTTACGGGTGCAAATTTGTAAAAGTTTTCAAAAATCAATGTACTGTGTTACCACTGCTGCAATTATAGGATTAATGCCTTATCCAGCAGATACTAGCAACCCTTCCGAGCAAGATGCTAATCGAATTTATTTGCAAAATTGGATGGATCGGTTTATTAATTCACAGTTGAAAGTTGTAAATGAACAGCCTATAACTTGTGAGGTGGTTTTACCGAAATGGATGTAGAGAAGGTTAAAGGTTAAAGGTTAAAGGTTAGAGGTTAAAGGTCAAAATCTAAAATCTTTTGTTTGTAGATCAAGTATTTTTTTGATGGGTATTTCGCCTGTCATTTTTTTTAATGAAACTTTCAATTTATGACCGAACAAAATACAAATGCATCCTTACTACCGTAAGTTTTTTATGATGATGAGGCAAACAGAATGCGTTATGTAAGCAGTTCTGACATTTCATTAACTAGCCGTGGACCAATTCTTTCGGCTTGAAGATAGTGGAAATTTTTATTAAAAATACTTGATTGATAAATTGAGTTATCAGGCTTTGTTGATGAGGAAAAGTCTAAATCTAGTAAGTCAGTTTCTTTTTTATCTAATTCATAATTGAAACGCCATATTCCTTTTATTCCATTTTCACAAATGATTTCAAACTCTATATAGTCTTCTTGTGCACTTTCGCAGAATGCATCTTGAGCATTACCAATTCTTACTAAATCTCCATTTAATGCTAAACCCAATTCTTCTAATAATTCCTGCTGATGGGATTGACGCAGAAGCAATAATGATTGCAGCACAGAAGATTTACCAGTGCTATTTAAACCAGAGAATAAAGTTAGCGGTCTGAATTCAAACAGTTGATTCTCAAAAGCTTTAAAGTTGATCAATCGCAGCCAACGAATCATAATAATACTTCCTTAATAATTTTTTCTATAGTGTTAAATCGATACTCAATTTTATTTGCAGCTTGAGAGATAGATTCAAGAAACTCTTTATTATTATCTGATAAATTAATAAACTTCTTTATTAATTCTTTTTTATTAATCATTAGTTTTTTTAATTCTTGCTCGTTCAGTTCACTAAGATTTACCGACCAAGTTTCAAATAATGCTTTATTTAACGGAAATTTTCTTTTATTTTTATTCGATAATTTACGAAATGCATTATCACCAAAAATATCAAATGCCGCAATCATTGATTTTTTAAAATCTTCTTCTATCTTATTTAATTCTGCTTCTGATAATTTATTTGCCTTGACTAACCCTTCATTAAGGAATGTATCGCGATCGCCATCTTGATATTCTGTATAAGAGGTCAGCTTAAAAGCTAGGAACCCAAGTATGAATTCCCGGTCATCCATTCGCTTTTTACGAGATTCACCAAGTTGAACAAGACGTATAAATTCTTTTAAATTCGCAAGTTTTTCGAGAAATTTTGTTGCTAGTCCTGGATTAAGAGCATGGCGTAATTCTTGATTAGAAAGAGGTATACCCCCTGTATTAATACGTTTAAAGATATTATATTTAACTTCAATAGGCGTACCTTTTGCGATAAGATAAACTGTAACTTGAGTTTCTTCTATACGTCTCTGATATCTACGCTCTAATTCATCGTAGGTTTTTCCTTCTAACTCAATTAGGTATTCTAACCCAGTCAAATTAAAACTTTTATCAATCACAAATTGTTTTAGAGTAGATAATCTTTGCAAACCATCCACAACTAACCATTCTTCTTCATTTGTAGCATCAATGTAAAAAGCTGGTAATGGAATTCTAATAAGAATAGATTCAATTAAACGGCTTTTAGCTTCTAAATTCCAGATACCTGCTTGACGCTGAAAATCGGGTGCTAAATTAAGGGCATCTTCATCAATTCGCCTTAATAATATATCAATAGTTGGTTCCTTAGTAACAATGCTTATTTTTTCTGGATCGTAATTAAATTTACGTTTTTCTTCTGGTTCTTCTTCATCTAATGATTCGGTATCTAACGTATCTGCTTCTGTCATCAGATTTACTCCTTAAATAATAGAGTTTTTTGGAAAATATACTTTTATTATTTCGATTCTCCAGTATTTAACCAATTAATTAAAGCTCTACCTCCAGTATAAACTAGAGGCAGTAGCTCCATAAAATGTATTACAAGCCAAATTTTAACGGAGTTATCTAAATCTTAACTGCTTTCACTCCTGCCATATCCAATATTGGTACTATCAAATCTTCGCGTTTCACTGCCATCATATGCACTCCTTGACACAATTGTTGAGCAATTTGTACTTGTTCGGCGGCTATTTTCATTCCTTCTTCTAAAGGATTTTTAGCTTGCTCTAATCTATCAATTATATGACCGGGAATTTCAACGCCAGGAACACATTTATTGATAAACCGAGCATTTTTTGCTGACTTTAATAGAAAAATTCCTGCTAAAATTGGTTTGTTACAACCTGCGGCTATTTGAGTCATAAATTTATCCAAAATTTCAAAATCTGTAATCATTTGACTTTGAAAAAATTGCGCTCCTGCTGCTAATTTGCGCTCAAATCGCTTTTGTAAACCGCTCCAACTGCGACATTGTGGATCTACCGCAGCACCAACAAATAAATCGGTGGCTCCGTCGGTTAAGGGTTTATCGTTACTATCCAAGCCGTTGTTGAGTTTCCCGATTAATTGCAGCAAGCGTACTGACTCTAGATCAAACACGCTTTTAGCGTCGGGATGGTCTCCTGCTTTTACAGGGTCGCCGGTCAAAGCTAAAATATTACGGATACCTAAAGCATGAGCGCCCATCAAGTCACTTTGTAAACCAATCCGGTTTCGATCTCGACAAGCCATTTGACATATCGGCTCGATTCCCTGTTGTTGTAAAATTACAGACGCTGCTAAGGAAGACATCCGTAACACTGCGCGGCTACCGTCGGTGATATTGACGGCATGAACTCTCCCCTTAAGAGTCGCCGCCATTTCTACCATGTGTTGTGGATTACCACCTTTCGGTGGTGCGACTTCAGCAGTGATTAAAAATTCACCGTGGTTTGCTGACGTACGAAATGTTGTTAATTGAGTTGAATTTAGCGTACCAAGCATAACATTGAGATATTTCGATACTTGGTACAGCTCTATCACATCTGACTCTCCGTTGGAAAGCTTAAAAAGGTATGGAGAAACCTAATGCTGATTTTACTTGTTTTAAAGTTTGGTTGGCGATCGCCTCGGCTTTTTCCCTACCATCGCGTAAAACCTGTTCTAGATAAGCTTTATCGTCCATTACGGCTTGATATTTGTTTTGGATGGGTTCTAGAGCATTAACAGCAGTTTCTGCTAATAAGGGCTTAAATTGTCCCCATCCCATATCCTGACATTCTGCTGCAACTTCTGGTTTAGTTTTACCGGAAAGCAGCATATACAAAGTTAATAAGTTATTACATTCGGGACGTTGGGGATTATCAAATTCTAAACCGCGCAGGGTATCAGTTTTACAACGTTTGATTTTCTTGGTAATTTCCGCAGGGGTATCTGTCAAATTAATCCGACTTAATTCTGAAGGATCGGATTTTGACATTTTCTTAGTACCGTCAGTCAAACTCATTACCCTTGCCCCTTCTTTACGAATCAAAGGTTCTGGTAATTTTAATATGGGTTTATCGGGTTTGGCGAATTGATGATTAAATCTATTAACAATATCTCTCGTTAATTCTAAGTGTTGTTTTTGGTCTTCGCCTACAGGAACTTTATCAGCTTGATACAGCAAAATATCAGCAGCCATGAGTACGGGATAATCTAATAATCCCACATTGACATTTTCACCCTGCTTAATAGCTTTTTCCTTGTACTGAACCATATCTTCCAACCAGTTGAGAGGCGTGATACAGTTAAATAACCAAGTTAATTCGCTGTGAGCAGAAACGTGAGACTGTACGAAAATACTAGAATAATTTAAATCCAGCCCGCAGGCTAGGTAAACCGCCGCTAAATGATAAGTGTTTGCTGCAAGAGCTTTCGGGTCTTGTGGTACAGTAATAGCGTGTAAATCAACGATACAAAAATAATTTTCGTATTGCTCTTTATACTGATTTTGAATTTCTACCCAATTGCGAATAGCTCCTAAATAATTACCTAAATGTAGATTACCAGTTGGTTGAACTCCAGAAAAAACTCGTTGCTTACCCATAAATTTTTGAATCAGTGAGTAGTGAATAGTGAATAGTGAATAGTAAGCAGTAAAAATTTAGTAGTGGTGTTATCTATGATGCGGGATGAACAAAGCAACCCATCAGTCCGCTTTTAGTTATAGTTTATGACGTTCTGTGACGCTGCGCTAACAATTGGAGCATAAATTTTATATCGGACGCAGGTAAATGCCCACATTACAATAATTAATAATAATTACATATTTTCGTCTTATACAATTTAACTGCACATCAGCTTAGAGGACTAAAACCTCCCAAATAAATTTCGTAACTGCTAAGTGCTAACTGTTCACTGCTTACTGTTTATTATGCGCGAACTATATCCACCCAGAGTTGCTTATCAAGAAGGTAAATTACAAGTTTCTGATTTACATACAATTCATTTTGAAGAATCGGGAAATCCCCAGGGTAAACCAATTGTAGTATTACATGGTGGTCCTGGTGGTGGATGTCCAAGTTTTTATCGTCAATATTTTAATCCGGAAAAATGGCGTGTAATCATGTTCGATCAAAGAGGTTGTGGTAAAAGTACTCCTCATGCAGAATTAGGCGAAAATACAACTTGGGATTTAGTCGGTGATATTGAAAAATTACGCGAACATTTAAGAATAGATCAGTGGGTTGTATTTGGTGGAAGTTGGGGAAGTACTCTTTCTTTAGCTTACAGTCAAACTCATCCACAGCGTTGCAACGGTTTGATTTTACGCGGTATTTTTATGCTACGTCAAAAAGAATTATATTGGTTTTATCAAGAAGGTGCGAGTAATATTTTTCCCGATGCTTGGGAGGAATATTTAAAGCCAATTCCCCCAGAAGAAAGAGATAATTTATTAACTGCTTATTACCAAAGATTGACTAGTGAAGATAAAAAAATTAGGTTAGATGCAGCAAAAGCTTGGTCAATTTGGGAAGCAAGTACCAGTAAATTATTTTTAGATAAATCTTTAATGCAAACCTTTGGTGAAAGTGCTTTTGCAGATGCTTTTGCCAGAATTGAATGTCATTATTTTGTCAATAAAGGGTTTTTTGAACAAGAAGACCAATTACTTTTAAATGTTGATAAAATCCGCCATATTCCCGCTGTAATTGTTCAGGGCAGATACGATATAGTTTGTCCGATGATATCAGCTTGGGAATTACACAAAGTTTGGTCAGAAGCTGAATTTATTGTAGTTCCCGATGCCGGACATTCCATGAGCGAACCGGGTATTCAAACAGCTTTGATTAATGCAACCGATAGCTTTTAAACCTCTGTGTTCCTCTGTGTTCCTCTGCGTTTACCTCTGCGATACTTTGCGTTTCAAAAAAATTCGTTTACCCTATTCCAAGAAGTAACTGGGAGACATCTTGAAAAAATCAGCTAACTGTTCTATCTCACTTTCAGTAAGTTGACTTTTACCATTTAAAATATCTAAAACTCTTGATTCACTTTTGCAAATAGGAATTAAATCTTGGGATAGGAGTGAAGATTCTTCTAACAATGCCTTGATCAGAGTAACTCCTTTTAAAATTGGTATTGCTTCATGTTGATTTTCGTAATCATAAACCAGCGTACTTAATACTTTTAGGTAGTCTCTATCATCTTTTGTAATATTTTTTTTATCTAGTATAGAATTAATTCGGTTTTGAGTAGCTTTTAATTCCTCTTCATTAGTAATTGGACGCGGAGGAAAGGTAATGATTAATTCAATGTAATAGCTACTAGGAGTTTTCAAACCAGTCGTCATTTTTCCAGTTTTCCTTATCGTATTCAGCGTGAGTAAGTACAGCGCGAATAAATATTATTTGATATTCATAGTCTATATAGGTAATTAGCCTATAATTATTACCGCTAATATTAAAAACGGTAAAATTCTTAACTAAATCTGCCGAGTGAAATAACTGACGTATATCATTGAAGTTTTTGAAATTAGAATCAGATATGCGCTGATACCATAATATAAGACCAGCCTGAGCGTTTGAGTGCTTCTCCCAGAATTCTCTCAGCGCTCTTTTAGTAATAACACGCATTTAATTTAACTGTTAGTTTCTAACGTTCCAATGCTTCCCTATCCCATTTACCGAGTACTGCTGCTGCTTCGTAGGTGCTTTGTAGGAAGGATAATAAGGTTTGTGCGGGGGAATCTGATATTCTTAATGCTTCTAAGGGTAGAACGAATTCTTGTATATCTTGGTGGTAATAAGCTGCTTCTGGCTTGATTGGGTAATCTTTGAAACCTTCGGGTTCCGGGTAAGCATAGGAATAGAAAAATGGTTCGACACCACCTCCACCTGGCCAAAATCCACAACTGCTGACTTCGTGAGAATATGCTTCATGGGTGATAAAATCGGCTACTCCAGAGGCTCCGGGATGCTTGGGTGCAATGCGTCCGGAAAAGCGGGTGAGAGCTAAGTCGAAGCTTCCCCAGAAGAAGTGTGTGGGGCTAACTTTACCGATGAAGCGGGAACGAAATTCTGTAAATATACGGTTAGTTTGGGCTAATATTTGCCAAAATCTATGTACGTATTCGGGGTCGTAGGATGCGTGTTTTGTGTCTTCCTCAAAGCGAATGGGGTTGGATATTTCTTGAGGCATTGTCGATATTTTTACTTTAATATCAAGGGATGCTAAGGTGTGGATTGTTTTTTGGTAAAATTCGGCAACGGAAAAGGGTTTTAAAGCGAATGTACTACGTTGTCCGTCAGAGGTAGAAATACAAAGTTCGTGAGCGATAAAATCGAAATCTATTTGAAAGCTGCGGGTTTCGTAGGGAATGGGAGAAGTGGTTAGTCCTCGTGAGGTGACGTAGAGGGTGACATTCCACCAATGATTGATTAGTGGAGTTAATTGCATACGGATTTTACCGATTACCTGCGTCCATAGATGTAGGGTTGTGGACGTTTCTTGCCAAGATTTGGATGGTAGTGATGGGAAAATTTCGATGTTGGTGGACATTATGATGTGTGAGGTAGGGGTTGAGGATATTTTCTCATGGTTTTAGTTTTTTAACGCAGAGGAACGCAAAGGTAAACGCAAAGTAACGCGGAGTTTTTGATAATTTTTAGCATCATTTAGAAGTCAGAAAAATGCGAAAATCAGCCTATATTCAGGTGCAAAAAATGAAATTTATCGGTATTGATTTGGGTTGGAAATCGCAACCAAGTGGCTTATGTTATTTAGAATTAATTGATGGAAAGTTGGAATTACAAGATTTAGATAGAAAGGATGGGATTGTCGATATTTTCGATTGGGTTGATAATTGCGTCAAAGCTCCGGAAAGTGCAATTATTGCTGTAGATGCACCAACTCTTATCCCCAATGCTACTGGAAGTCGTTTACCCGATAAACTGACTCACAAACATTTTGGTAAATATCATGCTGGATGTTATCCTGCTAATCTCGGTTTAGCTTTTGCTCAACGCACGGTTAATTTTGGTTTAGAGCTGGAATCTCGCGGTTATCTCCATGCTCCGACTATACAACCCCAAAAGCTTGGTAGATATCAAATTGAAGTGTTTCCACACCCCGCTATCGTTAACCTTTTCGGATTACAACGTATTCTCAAATATAAGAAAGGCAGAATTAGCGATCGCCATCTTGAACTAACCAAATTGTACAATTACATTAGGGATATCTTACCAACTCTTCATCCTCCTCTGCGTACTCAGCGTCTCTGCGGTTTATTTATTACTTCTATTCCTAAAACAGGTATAGCCCTCAAAGCAGCAGAAGACAAACTTGATAGCGTTATTTGTGCTTATGTGGCAGCTTATTGGTGGTATTGGGGAGAACAACGAAATTTAGTATTAGGTGATGAAAATACTGGTTATATTGTAATTCCTCATCGGGTGGAATTATGAAGAAATAGAAACTCAAATTCAGTTTACAATTTATCTTGCATAATAATCAAATTTGCTAAATATTGTTTCTGATTACCTTCAATAGGTTTAATAGTCATGATTCCTTGCCAATTATTGTTGTCTTTATCTTTCAATGACCACATACTTAAAGTAGTTTGAATATTTTTGGTATCAGCTATTTTTTGCCAACCAGCTTGTTGCATCTGATTCATATAATGTTGATGTAATTGTTCCAGAGTTAATTGAGATTCTAAAGTTGCCATAGAATTAGAAAATTCACTGCTAAAACCTCCAATTGGTTTGGGAATAACTGTGGTATTTGCTGGTGGTTTTAATATCGGAGTTTTGGTAAAACTAAAGGGTAAACCCCGGATTAAATATCTACAAGTAGAGTCAGATTGATTGGTATTTAAAGAAATACTAACTTCTGTGAAAGTATCTTCTGATTGGTTAAGATTCAACTGTAATGCAGGACCTTTTTCTGATTTACAATAATTTAAATTTTCATCTATCTGAGTTATTGATGTTGCAAAAGCTCGCTTTGGAGACATATCTTCTTGTTGTTTCCATCCCTTCTGTGTTAACTGATTTTCATAGAAGGATTTGACTTGTGTCGCTGATTGCGGTATGTCTAATGCTATTTCATAATAATCTTCACTGCGTTTAATACTTCCTAAAATTTCAGCTTGAGCAGGCTGAGGAATTTCTACTGGTAAATTATCCGGTACTTTTCCGATTAAAAGTTGGCTTCTTCCTCCTCTATAATAATCAACTCTATTCAGTCTTAATAATCTCTCTACAATCTTTCTAGGAATCATTTCATCCTGATTATTTGCAGGCTGTGCGACTGTAACGTAACTGGGAATTAGAATGGCTAAATTTAGTAAAAACAAAGAAAATAAAATCAGTTTTATCGAATTTAGTTTGTTCATGGCTTTAAATGTTAATTAAGTGGATATTTCAAATTAAAATTAATCAATTAAACCTGCTTCTCTAGCTCTCTTTAAAGTAACAATTCTAAGATTTTTCCCTTGACTTTTGAGTTCTTCACTATCAATACCGAGAATTTGTTGTAATCGATGCCAATAGTTACGCACCATTCTTTCTGAAACACAAATATCTTGGGCTATAGCTTTATCTTGTAATGCTTCCCCAAATGCTAAATTCAGCAATCTTAACCACTCAGGTTTGAGTTCCAAATTATCACTAATTTTTTGAATATCTTTGATATGAGTTAATCCTTGTAATGACCAATTTATTCGCGCCATAATCTCTGTGCTTGAAAGGTTTTTATCCGCAGCAACAAAGCCTTTTTGATAACTATTAATTTCGGATTTTATCCTCACCAAACTTTGAATATACTCGCTATAAACAACGATATTAGTTTGCGGATGGTTATTCATTAGATAAATCAGCAGTTGCATCCCTGTATTTATTTTTGCTGTTCCTCCAAGTTTTTTGGGAAGCATTATATCCATGATTACCAAGTCTGGTTTGAATAATTCAATTTGTTCAATCCCCATATGAGATGTTTGCGCTGTCAAAATTTTTATATCAGCGTATTGAGAGTTTAAAATTCCAATTGTTCCACTCAAAAACATCTCGTTAAAATCAATTAATAAGATTGTTAAGGATGCTTTACTTGATATTTCAGTTGTATGTGTATCTCTTATATTTACCATAAGGATTAAGTATGGATAGTACAAAACTGTTAACTATTGGTAGATTAACCAATCAACGTTTAAAAAATATCTAGATAAAGTCATTTGAATACATTACTAAAGTCATATCATCTTTTCTGTTATCTGACATAGGATATTTTGTGATGGGATGTTAATGATTTTGTTGCAGGTAAAATCATGAATAATCAGACAATTTCTCTACCTAAAGCTTTACGGTATGTAGAATGGACGATTTTAATTGTGCTGTTGTTGCTTGTCTTATTTCTGATCGCACTACCAATTTACTTTGATTATCCCAAATATCCCCAACCGCTTATTCCTGCTGTCATGGTATTTTTTTCTTTAGCTGGATGTACTTTATTAAGTTTTATATTTCCTATAGAGCGTCCCTTATGGCAAAGAAGAATTTATATATTAGTGGAAATGCTATTAATTCTTCCAACTATCATGATGGGTTGGGATATTGATTTATTAGTATATTTTTACATTGGTAAAAGCTGTTTTTTGTTAACTAGGAAAGATGTATTATTTACAGTTATTGCTAGTTGCATGGCTTGGAATGGTTTATCCGTTGCTAACTTTATTTATCGATTTGATGGAGTCAAAGAGTATGCACTCAAGCATTTCAATGATATATATGTTCTGGAATACATGATTCCCGTAAATTTAGTTGTTGGTATCGGTTACTATTTGGTTGTATGTGTTTTCGTGATGATGTTTTGTTACATTGCACGTGCTGAACAAAAAAGCCGGAGAAAAGCGGAAAAATTAGCTCAGGAAGTAGAAGCTTTAGCATCGAAGTTAGAAAGACACCGTATTGCTCGTGATATTCATGATTCTTTAGGACATTCCTTAACTACTCTGGATGTACAGTTAGAATTAGCGAATACATTAGCAAAACGTCAACCGGAAAACGCTTTACAAGCTCTGGAGACTTGCAAACAACTTTCTTCTCAATGTTTGGTAGAAGTAAGACGTGCTGTACGTACAATGCGTGATTCTACTTTTAATTTGAATGAGGCTTTACAAACTTTAATTGAACAGGTACAACAAAGTCAAAGTTTACAAATTTCTTTGGAAATCAAATTACCAAATCTACCATTACAAACTGCCCATCAATTGTATTGTATTGCTAAAGAAGGATTGACTAATATTCAAAAACACGCATCAGCATCTAAAGTTATTTTGCGGGGAGAAACCAAGTTTAATAATATAGTTCTGGAAATTATTGATAACGGTAAAGGTTTTAATCTCGATTCTCCTCATACTGGTTTTGGTTTAAAAGGAATGCAAGAGCGTGTAGATGTTTTAGCAGGAGAGATGATTATTAACAGCAAGGAAATGAAAGGTACTCATATTCAAGTGTTAATTCCGTTTTGTTAAATTACGTTTTTTCCAGGGAATTAAATTGAGATAAAGTTTCTAATATCGTTAACGGAATATTACTTCCAGGCTGTTTATTTTCAGAATAAACTAACTGCACACCAAATTCTGGATATACCCACATACCCGCACCAAATCCAGAAGGAATAGTACCACCATGACCAATAAAAGTAAACTTTCCAAGTTCAGAAGTTTCTGCTTCGACAAGTTGAATTCCTAATCCATAACGACGATTAATATTTGTTTCTTTGGTATCTATAAAAGTAAACATCTCTTTAAAAGAATGACGTTTAAGTAATTTTCCACCCAGCAATGCTTGAAAAAACTTTGTCACATCTTCAGGATTAGAAATTAATCCTCCAGCAGCACCAGTAAAGGAAATATTTACAAAACTAACATCATCGAGTTTACCATCACCAGGAGGAATATCTATATAACCTTTTACTAATTTTCCAGGTATTTCTTCTGTATAAAAGAAGGTGTTTGTTAAACCTAATGGTTCACTGATTAAACGTCTAATTTCTGTTGCAATGGTTGAATTTGTAGCCTTTTCAATTATCATTCCCGCTATAAAAAAACCCGTGTTAGGATATGCCCATTCTTGACGTTCTTTTCCATCAGCATATACAATTAATTCTTCTGGCTTCCATTCTCTTCGAGGATTTTTAAGAATTTCTTGATAAAGTGGGGTATTAATATTTTCTATCACATCGTAAATACCGCTACTACCATTTAATAATTGACGAATTGTAATATTATTACCATCGGGAATATTTTGAGCAATTTCGGGTAGCCATTTTTCTAAAGTATCATCCAATGATAATTTACCCTCTTCGGCTAACTTTAATACTACTACTGCGGTAAATGTTTTAGTAATACTACCAATTTGAAATTTATCTTCTGCTTGTATTGGAGTTTGGGTTTCTAAGTTAGAAACTCCGCTAGTCGTAACCCATTTTCCTAAAGGATTGATTATTTTTACAGATGCACCTACGCCATCTTTTTCTATAGTTTTATCAAGGGCTGTTTGCAGCTTATCAGCGACTTCTGGAGATACAGATTTATGATTTATTTTTTTATTTATAAAACGTTTGTCTAAAATATGACGTTGAGAAAGAGTAATATTTTGATTACGATTAAAGGTATTGGCTTGGAGTTGTGTTGTACCTAAAATTATAGTTGCTGCATAACTAATTGAAATTGCTGTTATGTAGATAGGTTTCATATTTCTCCTGATTAATATCTAGAGTAGATTAGAATACTGCTCGGTTAAGCCTAAAAATCCAAAAATGTGTAGGTTGGGTTGAGGAACGTTCGCCGTAGGTGTGCCGAAGGCACAACCCAACATTTATCCCTCTTTTGTTGGGTTTCGCTGTCGCTCAACCCAACCTACAATTTCCCTTAACCGAGTAGTATTGGAGTAGATTACCATTACAACTAATACACTTTTAGAGTAAACGGAATCTAATTACAAAGTCACCTAATGGTTGTGAGCAATTTCATTAAGATTAAAGATTTTAACGCAAAGGTATGCTAAGAATAACGTGGAGTAACCCAAAGTAAGAGTTATTCAAGATAACTGATAATTAAGTTGAAGAATCTATATTCAATCCAAACGCTTGTAGAGACGCGATACTATGAGCGTCTCTACATTCTTTGTCGGAGATGTCTATTTAATTACGAATTATTTCTATACTCTTCAATCAACTGCGGAATATAATCGTATCCATCAACTCCAATAAAAGTAATTATCTTAGGACGATTATTCCCTAATAAGTTTTTAAAAACCGATTCTCCCAACTGATTTTGTAAAGTTGATAGTAATTTAGCTGGTTTATACCATTCTTGTGAACCAATTTGATTGAGTATATACATTCCTAATGAAGCTGTGTAAATCGCTCTTTCAAAACTAGCTAAACTATAATTTGCTTCGGCTAAATTAGTTAAATTTAAACTCTGTAAATACAAATCTCCAGAAGTTTGTGCAGTCTTAAAACCTTCTTCTAAATGTTTAATTGCATCTGCGGGTTTCTCTGTGACTAAATAAGCAATACCCAAACTACTCAAACATAAAGCTTTACTTTGTAAATCACCCAACTTTTCTGACAAATTCAAACCTTGTTGCAGATAATTTATTGCCATCTCATAAGTTTCTGATTCTGCTGACGACAAATTAGCCTGCATGACTTCACTGTAACCCAAATTGGCTAAAGCATTTGCTTCAGAAATTTTATCCCCAGTTTGTCTGCTTAATATTAAAGCACGTTGAGAATTATTTATCGCTTCCGAATAATTTTTTTGCTCAACATAACTACGACTCAGATGATTTAAATTCGCCACTTCACAAGCTCTATCTCCAAAATTCCGGGCTATTTCTAAAGCTTGTTGATGAAAATTCACCGAACTTTCATATTGTCCTAATGCTCTTTGAGAATAACCCAAAATTGTCAAAATTCTCGCTTTTTCCTGAGTTCCCTCAACTCTTCGTAAGGGTTCATCTAAATAGGAAAGTGCATCTTTTAAATAATTACCTGAAAAAGAAGCAACGATTCCACCATATAAAGGAAAATAAGGTCTTTGTGAAAAGTTACGCAATATTTGTAACACTATTTGCCATGCAGCACTACCATAGGAAGTATCGGCACCAAAACCATTTCCTAACTGACTCCAAATTACAGCAAAGGTTAAATAAGTTGAAATTGATAAGTTTGAACCGGCTTTGACATTGTAAGCTTGTTGGTCAAACCAATTAACTAATCCTCGCTGTAAAAATTGTAAAATTAAAGTTAATTCAACCCAATCACTCAGATTAAAAATCCGTTGACTGCGTGCAAATTCTACTGGAGATTGTTGTTTGGCTAAAATACGAAATAATTCCTTGGTAAACTCTCCATCAACTTGTTTTGCCCAAGTTGTCCAAGGGCCGCTTTCTTCGGATACTCCACCAAATCCGATCGACGAACGATTTTGTTCATACATCCAGCTGATCAAATGCTGTTGCACTTTCTCCCACGAACTAATCCCGCGAGCGATACCTTGAGAAAATTCCTCTAAAGATTTTAAGTTAAAAGTCTCCACATTTTGCTGTAGTGATTTCGCCAACTGTTGGAGTTGTTTTTGATTTAAAGGTTGTTTACTATTAGGATCGGTAACGCGCAAAAATATCGTTAAGCGTTCATTCTCTGGTGCTGTGGTAATTTCCCTGACAGCAGATAAAATTGATTCTGTCGCCTTATTTTGTTCTTCTACTCGTTTCCATTGAGTTTGAATCGTTTTTAATGCTCTTAAACTACGGGTTATCTTAGCTTTTTTTAATTCATCAGTTTCACCATCCACTTGTCGCTGATTAGAATCCAAATTTTCGCTCAAGACTAATTCAAATACTTCTCCCGTCCCCACGGAAATACCCTTAAGCAGCATTTGATACACTTGTCCTTGAGAACTAATTTTACCTTTGAGGGTAGCTTGGACAATTTCATCGATTAAGGCTAGATATTTATCCCGTAATGGCACAGATTCAGACACTTTAATAATTATTATAATCAACGTGTTTATTACTTCTAATTGTAATTGTTAATTAACTAGATGGCTAACCAATTTGGAATTTCCGATTGTTAAAAATTGATTTTGTTAGGTTTTCAGCTTTTTATTTGTCTTATTTCTGGCAATTATTTTTTTATTCGTTACAACAAGAAACATTATGCATGGAGTATTAAGTCGGAAATAAATCAGTATTTGTATAGCTAATAAAGTTAGATAATAAACATTTTTTGTAGGATATGTCTGTAATTATTCTGAATAGTTGACGCATTTATTGGAATGTAATTTTGATTGTGGTGATTATTTATGCACCATTATGGGTTATTAATAAAAGTATCAAAGAGTTGGGAAAACTCTAAATGGTTCGCACACCCAAACTTACATTTAATCGCGGTACATTAATTTTACATCCACCACCACGGGGTCGAGCATGGATGGATTTTGCTACATGGGATGATAGAGTAGAAAAATTCCGCATTAAAGCTATTGAATATCGCCGTTTGGTGGAAGCACTGCAAGCGGAATCAACGGATTTTGTGGATGAGGCTAAAGCATTTTATCCTGTAGAAATGAATCCAGGTTTAGTAATGGAACCTTATCCCCATCAAACTGAAGCTTTAAAGGCTTGGAAGTTAGCCAAAAGACAAGGTGTTGTGGTGCTTCCCACCGCAGCCGGGAAGACTTATTTAGCACAGTTAGCGATGGAATCTACACCACGCACAACGTTGATTGTCGTACCAACTTTGGATTTAATGCATCAGTGGTATGCTCATTTAGAAGCTGCTTTCCCCGATGTCAAAATAGGTTTACTCGGTGGTGGTTCACGGGATAGAACCCCTATACTAGTTTCTACTTATGATAGTGCAGCTATTCATGCCGAAACCTTGGGAAATCAATATGCTTTGATAATTTTTGATGAGTGTCATCATTTACCAACAGATTTTAATAAGGTTATCGCGGAATTTTCTATTGCACCTTATCGTTTAGGATTGAGTGCAACACCAGAACGAACCGATGGAAAACACGCTGATTTGAATTATCTTATTGGTAGGGAAGTATATCGTAAAAGAACCGAAGATTTAGCGGGAAAAGCTTTAGCAGAACACGAAATTGTCCAAATTAAAGTTAAATTATCCCACAAAGAACGAGAAAGATATAACGAATTGATCCAAACCCGCAACAATTTTTTAAAAGATTCTAAAATATCCTTGGGAAGCATTCAAGGTTGGCAAAAATTTGTCCAAATGAGTGCGCGATCGCAATCTGGTAGACGTGCCATGTTAGCCCATCGTGAAGCCAAGGAAATCGCTTTGGGTACTGATGGAAAAATTAGAATTTTAACTGATTTATTAACAAAACATTATTCAGAAAGAATATTAATTTTTACGGCTGATAATCTGACTGTTTATCGAATTTCCCAAGAGTTTTTAATTCCTGCAATCACTCATCAAACTCCGGTAAAGGAAAGACATGAAATACTAACTAAATTTAAGGAAGGTGAATATAAATCTTTAGTTGCTTCCCATGTATTAAATGAAGGTGTAGATGTTCCAGCTGCGAGTATTGCAATTATTTTATCTGGTACTGGTTCCGCACGGGAGTACATTCAAAGATTAGGAAGGGTGTTAAGGAAAGGAAATATGAAAAATAAACGAGCAATTTTATACGAAGTAATTGCGGAAAATACCAGTGAAGAAAGAACTTCGGAAAGACGCAGAGGAGTTGAAAAAGAACAACCGCCCAGACGCACAGAGTCTAGAGGTGAAGGATTACAGGTTGTCTATGGAACTGGTGGAGGAAGAAGTTATAAAGCTGCGGAGAAGTCTTCGGATGGTAAATATTCTACTAAGAAACCTCACAAGCAAATGAATATTTGGGATGAACAAGAAGACAGTTAACAGTTGACAGTTGATGGTTATTATTTATTTCTTCCCATCCCCTTGTCCCCCCATCTC
>NZ_JADEWL010000287.1 GCF_015207665.1 Plectonema cf. radiosum LEGE 06105 | reverse complement strand
ACGACCAAGTAGGCAACGAAACAGTCGGAGTGCAGACGCTAAAAGTAGCCATAGCTGCCAGGGTTAGGCGGTAAGGAGCAAGGGGGAAAGATGTAGAAGGGTGAACACGGTCTAAGGTATTGATTAAATCACGTTACTTGTCAACGAGCTAAATAACTCCTGAGAAGCTCGAACCAAAATGGTAAATAGGTGGTTGGTATGCTTTCCTGTCATAACAACGTAGAAACACAACTCCTATCGTGAAATAGATACCCACTCCAACTACGTCGAAAACTTTAGTTGATACAACAGGAAAAGCCCTACAGAGTCTAGAAAATGGTCGAACTTTCTAGTAAGCCAAGAGTAATCGAAGCCTAACTCTCTGGAGGGTAAGGGATGAGTGAAAAAACGAATGCCATCTTGTAATGAGATGGATAGGAGTTCAAAATTTGCTCCTGACCGAAAGGAAAGTAGAATTCACTTGGGTCATATACGAAAGTGAAACTTATCTTAAGAACGAATCCTTATGAAAAGTTTGATACATCATCATCATCATATTGATGTAAATGGACATAAGAAGCAACTTTCAAACTGGAACCAAATCAACTGGAAAAAAGTAAGAAAGATTGTTAGTAACTTAAGAAAGCGGATATTTCGTGCCAGAAAACTTGGGCAATGGAAGCAACTTAGACGATTGCAGAAATTGTTACTAAAATCCTACGCGAACCTATTACTTGCGGTACGACAGATTACTCAGCATCTCGGACGGCAGAAAAACACCAGGAGTAGATAAGGAGGTGTTTGATACTCCAGAGAAACGGGTAGAACTTGTCAACAGTTGGGAAAAAGTTAAAGCATCTCCGGCAAGGAGAGTTTATATTCCCAAATCCAACGGCAAGAAGCGTCCCCTTGGTATTGCGACCATTAGGGATAGAGTCATGCAAGTTATAGTTAAAAACTCCCTTGAACCCGAATGGGAATCGCAATTTGAGCCTAACTCCTATGGGTTTAGGATTGGTAGAAGTTGTCAAGACGCTATAGCCCAATGCTTCAATAATCTAGTAGAGAACCCACGTGGAGCAAGACACATTTGGGTCTTAGATGCTGATATAACAGGATTCTTTGACAATATTGCCCATGAATCCATTCTAAAAATGATTGATACACACCCAGCAAGGGAATCAATCAAAGAATGGTTAAAAGCTGGCTACGTCTACCAAGGTTCTTATACGGCTACAGATAAAGGCACACCGCAAGGCAGCGCGATTTCGCCCCTTTTGGCAAATTTAGGATTACATGGCTTAGAAAAACTCATTAAATCTATCACATTACCGAAAGATAAATGGGGAAATAGGCTATCACTAGGTTTCGTCAGGTACGCGGATGACTTTATCGTAACAGCCAGAGACAAAACCAACCTTGAAAGTGCCTTAGTACAGATTAAGCAATGGTTGTCACAAAGGGGACTCAAAATCAGCAAGGAGAAAACTAGGCTAGTTCACATAGGAGATGGATTTGATTTTTTGGGATTTAATTTACGCCAATATAAGGGCAAACTCTTAATTAAACCCCAAAAAGAAAAAGTACTTAAATTCTGTAAAGAATTAGGACGTACAATTTCTAAATGCGCCACTTGGACGCAACAAAATCTTATCGCCAAACTAAAACCTATTCTCCGAGGATTTGCTAACTATTACAGAGGAGTGGTTAGTAAGAAAACATTTAGTTACATCAATCATCGAGTAACAATGTACCTCTACCGTTGGGCAAAGCGTAGACACCCCAACAAAGGAAAAAGATGGGTTAAAAACCGATACTTCCACCGAGTAGAAGATAATGAATGGACTTTTGCTTGTCATGGAACTGATAGCAGAGGTAGAAATAAATTCTACTCCCTTACTAACATCAGTAAAATTCCTATAATTAGGCACGTCAAAATCACAGGAAATTATTCTCCTGACGACCCAGAATTAAAGAAATACTGGGAAACCCGCAATCAGAAACAAGGAAAACTTTATTGGGCAAAAGGTTCAAAATATGAACAAGTAGCCAAAAACCAAGGTTTTAGATGTCCTATATGTGGGGAATATCTTTTTAACGGGGAAGAAATCGAAACCCATCACATAGTACCTGTTGCCAAAGGTGGACTAAACGACGAAGAAAACCTAATGCATCTGCACGTAATGTGTCATAAACAGGTACATAATACCAAGTTGAAGGCTTGAAATATGGCTTGAGCGGTATGACGGGTAACTGTCACGTACCGTTCTTAGGGGGGTGAGGACTGGTAACAGTCCAATCCTACCCGACA
>NZ_JADEWL010000107.1 GCF_015207665.1 Plectonema cf. radiosum LEGE 06105 | reverse complement strand
CTCCCCATCTCCCCATCTCCCCATCTCCTTATTTCCCAAAGGTAATTGCTCAGGTGGTGAGGTAATAAGTTAAAATAGGCGATTGCTGCTGTTATTCATGGTTACTTAATATGGAAAATCCAACTCCAACTCAAACTCAAACTCAAGAGGAGATATCCAAGTTTATCTTGAAGATTCTCTGGTTAGATGATAACGTCGCTCTAGCAGTCGATCAAGTGGTAGGTAAAGGTTTTAGCCCTTTGACAAAATACTTCTTTTGGCCTCGGACTGATGCGTGGGAGGAGCTAAAAAATGAATTAGAATCGAAACATTGGATTGCTGAACTGGAGCGAGTCGAGATACTCAATAAAGCAACAGAAGTGATTAATTATTGGCAAGAAGAAGGCAGAAAACGACCGATGTCAGAAGCTCAAGGGAAATTTCCTGAAGTTATCTTTACAGGTAGTAATTAAGTCTCTAAATAGACCAACACCAATTGAGGGAATTTTGGGGAAGCACCCCTCCCTCAATGGAACCAGAGGCTTAACTTCCGTAATTTAAACTATTAACTATTGTTTTATATGTAATAATTAAAACTCCTCCAAGCAGATGCAAAGGAGGAGTTATTAATGTAAATATCAATATGATTTAGATATTCACACCATACCACCAGCAGCTTGAAAACGAGCGCGGGCGCGTTTGTAGGTTTGAGTAGCCTGAATTTGGGCTTGTCTATCCCCTTGTGGAACTTGGTTCAGACGAGTTTGGGCTTCGCTAAAAGCACTACGGGCTTGCTCAAGGTCAATTGAATCACCTTTCTCGGCACCGTTAACTAAAATTGTGACTTCATTCTCTTCGACTTCTGCAAACCCACCTAAAAGCGCGATCGCGACCCAATTTTGATTTTTGTCAGGACGTACTCGCATTACACCTGTATCCAAAGCACTCAATAATGGTGCGTGTCCGCTAAGGATACCAAGTTGTCCGGTGGTGCTAGGTAAAACGACTTCTTCAGCCGTTGAATCCCAAACTGTTTTATCTGGGGAGATTACACGAACGGTTAATGTCATATTAGTTGATATTTGATGGTTGATGGTTGATGGTTGATGATCGATAGTTGATAATTGATGGTTGATGGTTGATAGTTGATGGTTGATCATTGATGGTTGATGGTTGAGAACTAACCACTAACTACCAATTACTATCTACCAAACACTATCCACCAACCACCAACCACTATCCACTATCCACTGACCACTAACTATTATTTAGCCTTTCATTTTTTCTGCTTTGGCTTTGGCTTCGTCGATGCTACCAACCATGTAGAAAGCTTGTTCTGGTAATTCATCTAGTTCACCAGCAAGTATCATATTGAAGCCTTTGATGGTGTCTTCAAGCTTAACGTATTTGCCAGGTGCGCCGGTGAATACTTCTGCAACGAAGAATGGCTGAGATAAGAAACGCTCTACTTTACGAGCGCGAGCAACTGTGAGACGGTCATCTTCGGATAATTCATCCAAGCCAAGAATGGCGATGATATCTTGAAGTTCTTTGTAACGTTGCAGTGTCGATTGTACTGCACGAGCTGTTTGATAGTGTTCTTCACCAACGATGTTGGGTTGTAACATTGTGGATGTAGAACCTAATGGGTCCACAGCAGGGTAAATACCTTTTGCAGCCAAACCACGAGATAATACAGTGGTTCCATCCAAGTGAGCAAAGGTAGTTGCTGGCGCGGGGTCAGTTAAGTCATCCGCAGGTACGTATACGGCTTGAATCGAGGTAATGGAACCTTCGTTGGTGGAGGTGATTCGCTCTTGCAACGCACCTACGTCAGTACCTAATGTAGGCTGATATCCCACAGCCGAAGGCATTCTTCCTAATAGCGCCGATACTTCGGAACCTGCTTGTACAAAGCGGAAAATATTATCAATAAATAATAATACGTCCTGCTTGTTAACATCGCGGAAATATTCTGCCATTGTCAACGCAGATAAACCAACCCGCATTCTTGCTCCGGGTGGTTCGTTCATCTGACCGTACACCAGAGCAATTTTTGATTCATTTAAGTTATCAGGGTTGATAACTTTAGATTCAATCATTTCGTTGTAGAGGTCATTACCTTCACGGGTACGTTCCCCTACTCCACCAAATACTGACACACCACCGTGTTCAGTTGCGATGTTGTTGATCAACTCCATCATAATCACGGTTTTACCTACACCTGCACCGCCGAACAGACCGATTTTGCCACCGCGTCGGTAGGGAGTTAGCAAGTCAACAACCTTGATTCCGGTTTCAAACACGGAAGGTTTGGTTTCTAGTTCCGTAAGTTTGGGAGCATCGCGGTGAATCGGAGAACGTTCATCAGTATCTACGGGACCTCTGTTATCTACAGTTTCACCGAGGACGTTGAAAATTCTACCCAATGTAGCTTTTCCTACAGGTACACTGATGGGAGCGCCAGTATCTATTGCTTCCATACCCCGTACCAAACCATCGGTAGAAGTCATGGAAACAGCCCGCACCTGATTATCGCCCAACAACTGCTGCACTTCGCAGGTAAGGGATATTTCTTGTCCTGCTTCGTTAGTGCCTTTAATATTCAAAGCGTTGTAGATTGCGGGCATTTTTCCGTTAGGAAATTTTACGTCTACAACTGGACCGATAACTTGAGTAATGTAACCAGTTTTTGTTTTTTCTGCGGTGGAAACCATGCTGAGCCTAAATTACGAAGCTATATTTTTACTCTTTACAGACGTAGAGACTTTAAGATTAACTCATGTCATCTTCAAGATTAGCACCGAACGACACGATTAAGTTAGGAGTTAGGAGTTAGGAGTTAGGAGTTAGGAGTTAGGAGTTGGGAGTTGGGAGTTGGGAGTTAGGAGTTAGGAGTTAGGAGTTAGGAGTTGGGAGTTGGGAGTTAGGAGTTGGGAGTTGGGAGTTGGGAGTTGGGAGTTGGGAGTTGGGAGTTAGGAGTGAGGAGTTATCAGTTCCTGCTCACTACATATCCTAGCGGACACCCGCTCGTTAACACTCCTACTCCTATTCCGCTCTAAGATTACCTTTCATCAGTAGGGTGCAGTTGATCTCTTTTTACCTCTTTCCTCTGCGCTCTCTGCGTCTAGGACGGTTTTTTTATCGATAATCTTCTGCCGGGAAGGGAGTAACTCCTCACTCCCAACTCCCAACTCCTAACTCCCAACTGTTCCCGATGAAAAAGAAAATAGCCCTCTTTACTATATTGCAAAGAGAGCATACGCCATGCCATTTCACTTACTGTTTAATTCACGTCTTGGAGATGGGATTTCGTAAATTAAAGTCGTTGATAATTATTTTGTCAAAGATAATTAATTTTGTATTTTAGCTAACATTAATTTATATCGTTTATGAATAATTTCAACCATTATTTTAAAATTTATTTTATTGTGGAAACTTTCATCCAAAAGATATAGAAATTATGTATCTAAAGGGAGATGTAATTTGCTATATGACTTTGTGAATAAGTCATATTAATGAAAAAAAGATTAAATTGATGAGAATTTTCTCATGAAAGTTTCATAGATACTTCATAACTAAAAGTGATTCTAGATATACACGAAGATACTAAGTAAGTTTTTTGTGTTGAGTATTAGGGTTGCTGTTGGAGATTTTTGGGTGTTTAAGACAGGATATATCGAGTTAGTTATTAATACTTGCATTGCACAGTTAAGGCACCAAATCCAAAATTAATTTTAGGTATATAAATTATGAGATTAATGGTATATTCTCACGATGCATTTGGTTTGGGGAACATTCGTAGAATGTTAGCAATTTGTGAATACTTACTTGATGAGATTCCACAACTCTCGATTTTATTGCTGTCTGGTTCTCCAATGCTTCAAGGATTTCGTTTACCAAAACGATTAGATTATATTAAATTGCCTTGTTTGAATCGGGGAAATACGGGTGAAATTGCAGTAAAATTCTTGGGAATGGATATAAATGAAACTGTAAAATTACGGTCACAATTAATTTTATCAGCGGCAGTCACTTTTAAACCAGATGTGTTTTTAGTAGATAAAAAACCATTGGGAATCAAAAATGAGTTAAAGAATACTCTTAATTATTTACATAAGCATTTACCAAAAACTAAACTGGTTTTACTGCTAAGAGATATTTTAGATGCACCAGAAAAAACTATTAATGAGTGGGAAAAAAATCAATATTATCAAACTATTGATAAATTTTACCAACTTCTGTTAGTGGTAGGTTTGCAAGAGGTATTTGATTTTTCTCGAAAGTATAAACTTCCAGCAACAATAGTTGAAAAACTTCGTTTTTGCGGTTATATCCGTCGTCCTCATGGATGGAAAACAAGTAAAATTATTCGTCAAGAATTACAGTTAAAACCGAAGGAAAAATTAGTATTAGTTACTCCTGGTGGTGGAGAAGATGGTTATCAATTAGTTAATACATATCTTGAAGGGCAAGAGTTATTAAAAAATAATCAACACTGCATTCAAAGTTTAATATTTTGTGGCCCGGAAATGCCCAAAGCACAAAAAGAAGAACTATATAAAGTTGCAGCTAAATATCCTCAAGTAAAAATGAGAGAGTTTACCGATGACTTGATGAGTTATGTTTCAGCAGCGGATGTAGTGGTATCGATGGGAGGTTATAACACTATTTGTGAAATTCTTTCCGCAGGGAAACCGGCGATAATTGTACCTCGAATTAATCCTTCTCAAGAACAATTAATCCGCTCGGAAAGAATGAATTATTTAGGTTTATTAAAAAGCATCAATCCGGAAATACTTACATCACAAGCTTTGATGACACAGTTATTTAAAGTATTGGATAATCCCCAGAAGCCCAAGCATATTGATTTAGAAGGTTTGCCTAGAATTGCTCGTCATATTAGAAATTTGTTAGTAGATAAAATTACTGAGAATCATCCGGAATTTTTTTGTTCTCAATTCAAGCCAATCTCATCAATTAGTGGCTAGTTGAATGTAATTTTATCTTTTATTTTAACAGTTAGCACTTAATAATTGATAACTGTATGTCCTTCGGACACGCTTCGCTAACACTGTTAACTGATTTAAACTTTGTTTAAAGGAATCAATTCACATGAAGAAACTCTTGTTTTATTGTCAGCATATATTAGGTATGGGACATTTAGTCCGCAGTACGGAAATTGTTCGTGGTTTGATGCAAGATTTCCAAATCTGTTTTATTAATGGTGGACAAGTAATTCAAGAATTTGAATTTCCATCAGAAATTGAGGTAGTAAATTTACCAGCAATTAAAACTGATTCGGAATTTAAACAGTTACAAGTTGTCGATACTTCTTTATCTTTAGCTGAAGTTCAAGAATTTAGAAAAAATAAACTTTTAGAAATTGCTGATGAATTTCAACCAGATGTATTGATGATTGAATTGTTTCCATTTGGAAGAGGAAAGTTTTCTTTTGAATTAATTCCTTTGTTAGAAAAATTGCGTGGTAGCGAAAAGCCGGTTAAAATAGTTTCTAGTTTACGCGATATTGTTGTTACAAAAACGAATCAACAAAAATATGAAGAAAAAGTTTGTCGATTGATGAATCAATATTTTGATATGTTATTGATTCATGGAGACCAAAATTTTGTACCTTTAGATGAAAGTTTTGAGCGGATAAATGATATTCACTGCGAAACTAAATATACTGGTTATGTTGTTCAGAAGCCTCAAGTAAATCCTGAATTAAGCGAAGAAGATAAAGATATAATTGATTCAGAACGACCATTAGTTTTAGTTAGTATCGGTGGTGGAAGATTTGGTCACGAATTGATTGATTGTATAATTGCAAGTGCTGGGATTTTTGAAGAAAAAATACCACATCAAATTCAAATTTTTACTGGTCCATTTGCACCGGAAGAAAAAATACAAGAATGGCAAAGTTTGACTGAAAATAAGAGTAATATCAGGGTGAATCGCTACACTCGTAACTTATTAAGTTATATGCAAAAAGCTGACCTTTCAATAAGTATGTCAGGCTATAACACTACTTTGAATGTGATGACTACAGGTGTGAGAGCAATGATTTTAGCATTTAAAGGTAATGATGACCAAGAACAAAGAATTAGAGCTAGTAAATTGAATGATTTAGGCATTGTAAAAATGCTTGATGAGTCAGATTTACAACCTGAACTTTTTTCTGCAAAAGTGATTGATTATTTAGCAACAGAACCTAACACAATCAAGTTTGATGCTAATGGTGTAGAAAATACCGCAGCATTAGTAAAAAATCTAGTTTTTAAGCAGAAGGTTGCTTAATTCTATTAATTAAATCAATTCCATCAACTACATTAATTAATTCAACAAATCATGAATAAAACTAAAATTTGCATCACAACAATCGAATATCCACCTGATATTGGTGGTGTTGGTGAATCGGTACATCGTATTGCTAAAATGCTCACCAACAGTGGTTATGAAGTTCATATTGCTGTTTTTCGTTCCAGTCACAGAAGTGTTACCGATCAACCTTACAGACGTGCAGGTTATCAAACAACTGTACAAGATAACATTTTTGTACATCGTATTCAGTCATCAATTAGTTCGGACATCACAGAATTAAGTGGTTATTTAAGTGATATTTATTTTCAACTCAAACTGTTACATCAGAAATATCAATACAATCTTTTCCATGCTTTTTTCTTAATTGAAACAGGTTATGTGACTACAATTTTGGCTAAGGAAAATGATGTACCCATAATTAACAGTATTCGGGGTGCTGACTTGCACAAACATATTTTTAGTCCCAAAAATCATGGTCCTGTTTCATGGGTTTTAGATAATTCTGATTGGACTACTTATGTTAGTCGTACTTTGCGGAACAGAGCAAGTTTAATTGCTCCTAATAGCAAAATTAAATCTTGTGCTTTTTGGAATTCCATTGCACCAATTAATTTTGAAGAATTACCGAAACCAGAATTTTTTAATCATGAATCATCAGGTTTAGTAATTGGCACAACAGGCAGATTTAGAGGTAAAAAAGGCATAGAATATCTTTTAGATGCTTGTAGTAAATTAAGTAAAGAAATCAACTTTACGTTGTTACTAATTGGTGATTTTATCGAAAAAGAAAAAGGTTATTGGCAACAAGAATTAAAAAATACTGATTTGGGTTCTCGCTTGCAAATAACTGGGATGAAGACTCGTCAAGAAGCTTTAGCATATTTACCTTATTTGGATATTTTCGCTATACCTTCTTTGACTGATGGGTGTCCAAATGCATTATTAGAAGCGATGTTAGCAGGTTGTGCAATTGTTGGTAGTAATGCTGATGCGATTGGGGAAATTATTGAAGATGGTATAAGTGGTTTATTAGTTAATCCTGCAAATGCAGCAGAATTAGCCGCAGCATTAAAATATTTAGCAGATAAACCCGAAATTAGAAAACAAATGGGTGCAGCCGCAAAAATTAAAGCACAAACACAACTTGCACCGGAAGTTGAATTAAATAATTGGTTGAGTATTTATCAAGGATTATTAGATAGTTCTGATAACCTGGTAACTCCACATTTGAAAGTTGTTTAACCTAATTTTTGTAGACCAAAAAAATTTGATAATTTGGAGTCATAAAAGATGAAACCACAAATCACAATAGTTGTATCTCCTCGCGAACGTTTTAGTTTTACCCGCGAATCCTTAGAAAGTATTTACGAACATACTACAGTTCCTTTTCAACTTATTTATGTAGATGGTAATTCTCCTCGTGAAATTAAACAATATCTGCAACAAAAATCTCAAGAAAAAGGATTTAAATTAATTCGCACAGAATATTATTTAGCACCCAATCAAGCTCGTAATTTAGCAATTCCTCATGTTGATACCGAATACTTATTATTTGTTGATAATGATGTATTGGTTAGTCAGGGTTGGTTGAATTCTTTGTTAAAATGTGCTGAAGAAACTGAAGCTACTGTAGTTTGTCCTCTAACTTGCATTGGTAAAAATCTTGGTGAGAAGATTCATTTAGCTGGTGGTGAAGCTCGCATTGTGGAACAACCAAATAAAAATGGCAAACTCAAGCGCAAAGTTCATGAAATTCATTACTTTGTCAATCGTAATGTTGCAGATGTCAAAGAAGAATTGCATCGTAAAAAATGTGAATTTGCTGAATTTCACTGTATGTTAGTTCGCACCCAAATATTTGATAAAATTGGGTTGTTAGATGAAGGTTTTCTCAGCACCCGCGAACATATTGATTTTTGTCTGCTTGTGAATAATGTTGGTGGAACTATTTATTGTGAACCGACTTCTGTTGTTACCTACGTACCAGATTTAAAATGGGAAATCCCAGAATTATCATTTTTTATGTTGCGTTGGAGTGATGCTTGGGAAGTTGCAAGTTTAGAATACTTTGCCGAAAAATGGAACTTACCCACGAAAGATAAATACTTTAAGAAACGTTATAATCGGATGGGTTATCGTCGTCATCAAGGTTTTTTAAAACCCTTTCTACGTTTCTTGACTTTTGGTTGGAATCCTCAGTGGTTACAAAAATGGGCAATCGATGTTGAACATAAAATTAATAAATTGATTACAGATAATTACGAGAAGAAACTTCCTAAAAAACAACAACTGTCGCAAACAATAAATATCGAAAAACCAAAAGAATTAGTTACTCATTAATGAAATAATTTACAATTACAATGGCTGAGTTAAATATAAACTGATGCGAGGTCATTGTAACTACAAAAAATTATTTTATTACGAATTATCCCTCTTCTTCTCTTATCTCAGCGTTCTCAGCGTCTCTGCGGTTATTTTAATCAGCAATCTTCTGCCAACAAAGGAGTAATTAAAATTAATATTACTAATTAAAATCAGGGCAAATCTTCCGGTTTTTGAATCTTTAAACTGACAAATAAACAAGGAAAATAGATAAAATATGGCTAGCCAAGATTCTCGAAAAACCAAACCCAAAAAACCCAAAAAACCCAAAGATATCAAAGCAGCTTTACCTGGAATAGGTCAGATTTTACGACGATTTGCACCTCAAATAAAAAAAGAAAAAAACTTGCTAATTATGTCCTTTTTAGGACTAATGGCTGAAATTGGGTTACACTTACTTGAACCTTGGCCCTTAAAATTAATATTTGATTATATCCTAGTTCCAGATTTTCAAGCCAAAATATCAGAACTACCTTTACTATCAGGATTTACACCCGTTACCTTAGTAACAATTTTTTCAGTTTCCTTAATCGCTATTGTCGGTTTACGTGCTTGTGCAGCTTATTTTAGTGTGTATGGAATGGCACTTGCTGCTAGTAACGTACTAACTGAAGTTCGCACCGAACTTTACATCCATATTCAAAGCCTTTCCCTTTCCTTTCACAATAAAGCCAAAACAGGCGACTTGATTACCCGTATAACTTCTGATATCGATAAAATCCGAGAAGTTACGGTAATGGCTCTACTTCCTTTACTTGCTAATTCCCTGACAATCATCGGTATGATTTTGATCATGTTTTGGTTGCACTGGGAATTAGCCCTAATTGCAGTTATTTTATTTCCTTTATTTATTTACTCTACTTATCGTTTTACCCAACGCATTCGGGGCGTAGTCAAATCTCATCGCAAACGTGAGGGAAATCTTGCTGCTGCGGCTGCGGAATCCCTCAGCGCCATTAAGGTGGTACAAGCACTTTCTTTAGAAGAAATGCTAGAAGAATCCTTCGCTGACGAAAACCGCAGAAGTTTACAAGCTACCGTCAAAATACGAAAACTCTCTGCTGGTTTGGAAAGATTGGTAGAACTTTTAGTCGGCTTCGCTACCGCTTTAGTGTTATGGCGGGGTGTATATTTAGTCTTGGAAAATGATATTACCCCAGGAGATTTACTGATATTTGTTAACTACTTCCGCATCGCTTTTAAACCAATGCGTGTTTTAGCAAAATATGTCGGACAAATTACTAAAGCTACTGCTTCTGGAGAACGTATATTAGATATCTTGGACAGAGTTCCCGCTATCCAGGATAGCCGTTTTGCAATTGATACACCACCATTAAGAGGATGTATAGAATTTCGTAATGTAAGTTTTGGCTACGAACCAGAAAATCCTATCCTCAAAAACATCAATTTTAAAGTTTTACCAGGTCAGCGTGTCGCTTTGGTAGGTGCTTCCGGCGGTGGAAAATCAACTATGACAAATTTATTACTCCGCCTTTACGACCCCACAACCGGAGAAATATACGTAGATGGTCATAGTTTAAGAGAATATAAATTACAATCCTATCGCCGACAGGTTAGTGTGGTTTTACAAGATAGCGTTTTATTCGCCGCAAGTATTAGAGAAAACATTACATACGGTGATTTAGCAGCCACTGACAAAGACATCGAACGAGCTGCGCGTTTAGCAAATGCCCACAACTTTATCATGGAATTACCTGAAGGTTATGATACCGTTCTGGGAGAAAGAGGATGTACACTTTCCGGTGGACAAAGACAAAGAATTGCGATCGCTCGTGCTGCGGTACGTAATGCACCTATAGTAATTTTAGATGAACCGACTACTGGTTTAGACCAAGAAAGCGAATATTTAGTTAATGAAGCTTTGGATAGATTAACTCAAGAAAAAACAACTATTACGATTTCTCATAATCTCAAAGCGATTCAAGATGTAGATGTAATTTTCTACATTGAAGGTGGAAAAATTTTAGAGCAAGGAACTCATAATCAACTAATACATTTAAGTGGAAGGTATGCTGCAATGTATGCTTTACAATCTGCTGTCGGTAATGGGAATACGGAGTTAGGAGTTAGGAGTTAGGAGTTAGGAGTTTGGAGTTTGGAGTTTTTTAACTTTAACCTCTAACCTTTAACTTTTAACTTTTAACTTTTAACTTTTTACTTTTTACTTTTTACCTTTAACCTTTAACCTTTAACCTTTAACCTTTATGTCTTTTAACCAAACTCGTGTAATACTTGTACGTCATGGACGAAGCACGTACAATGATCAACAACGTTATCAAGGTTGTTGTGATGAATCTGTACTTACAGAACAAGGAAAACAGCAAGCTTTTCAAACGGGAATAGCATTAAGTCAAATTAATTTTGATGCTATTTATGCTAGTCCATTGAAACGAACTCAAGAAACTGCAAAAGAAATTTTGAGGGTTACTAATTCTTCTGCACAATTACATCTAAATTCAAATCTCAAAGAAGTTGATTTACCCGGATGGCAAGGTTTAGAGTATAAATATGTTCGTCAAGATTTGAAACAAGAATATCAAATTTGGGAAGAAAGTCCCCAGGAATTTGCTATCGAAACTATTGAATCCAATGGTCAAACTTTAGTTAAAACCAAAATAAAACCTGTTTTACAACTTTATGAAAAAGCACGTCAATTCTGGCAAGAAATATTACCACTACATCAAGGAAAAACAGTTTTAATCGTAAGTCATGGTGGTACAATTCGCGCTTTAATCAGTACTGCAACGGGAATTAAAGCTGATCATTATCACGCTATTCAACAATCAAATAGCGGAATTAGCATTATCGATTTTGAAAATACATCTTTATCAAACGCTAAAATTGCAGCTATTAATTTAACCCAGCATTTAGGTGAAGTTTTACCAAAGTTAAAAAATGGTAAACATGGTTTGAGATTATTATTATTGCCTGTTAATTCACAAAATCATCAAACAAATGATGGTACAGAGAAAATCACCAATTTTTTGAAAAATGTTGAATTAGATTTTTGCCTGAACCATGATATTAGTAATGCTCAATCAATTGTAGAATCAATCATTGAATCTCAGTCAAATACTCCGGTACACTTACAAGTATCTCGACAAGATTTTCTCGATACTTGGCATCAACAAATATCCAAACGTTCCCTCGATTATCATGGGCTGAGTACTGGTTTAATCGTAGCAGATACAAATACTATTTCTACTACATTGAATCAAATTTTGGAATTAGAATCAACTACATCGCTACAAATTAATCCCGGAGAAATCAGTATTCTTTTTTATCCGACATCGCAGAATAAACCAGTATTGCAAGCGATGAATATCAATGGAACATTCTAATTTGAAATAAAAGATTACAACTACTATATTTATCCAATTCAACCAAACAATCATTTAAAAGGACAATCATCATGAAAATTTTAATCACTGGAGTTGCGGGTTTTATTGGATATCATTTAGCACAAAGATTACTTTTAGATGGCGAACAAATTTATGGTATTGATAACCTTAATGATTATTATGATGTTAATTTAAAAAAAGCACGTTTGGCACAATTGACACCAAATACTAATTTTCAATTTAAACTGTTAGATTTAAATAATCGTGAAGGGATATTACAACTATTTCAAGAAGAAAATTTTGATTGTGTAGTTAATCTCGCAGCTCAAGCAGGGGTACGTTATTCATTAGAAAACCCCTTTGCTTATGTTGATAGTAATTTAGTTGGTTTTGCAAATCTTATCGAAGCTTGTCGTCATACCCAACCACAACATCTTGTTTTCGCTTCATCTAGTTCGGTTTATGGTACAAATACCAAAATTCCATTTTCGGTGACAGATAATGTAGATAATCCCGTTTCCCTGTATGCAGCTACTAAAAAAGCCAATGAATTGATGGCACATTCCTACAGCCATTTGTACAGTTTACCGATTACAGGATTGCGCTTTTTTACAGTATACGGTGCTTGGGGTAGACCTGATATGGCTTATTTCAAATTTGTGAAAGCAATTGCAGAAAATCAACCGATTAATATATTTAATTATGGTAAAATGCAGCGAGATTTTACTTATATTGATGATGTCATTGAAGGTGTTGTCAGAGTAATGCATCAGCCTCCAAAACCACAGCTTACTAATGAGAATAATAATGCTCGCTATAAAATTTATAATATCGGCAATAACCAACCTGTAGAGTTATTAGCCTTTATTGAAGTAATTGAAAAAGCCATGGGTAAAGAAGCTATCAAGAATTTTTTACCCATGCAACCAGGAGATGTTCCCCGTACTTATGCAGATGTTGATGAGTTAATGCGTGATGTCGGGTTTAAACCTACTACTAATATTGAGGAAGGGATTGAAAATTTTGTCCGCTGGTATAAAGATTTTTATCAATGTGAAACTCAGACAGTTTTTCAAATTACCGAATAAATCGATTATATTTTTTCAGAGATATTTTACATCACTAAATTATCTCTATTTTATAACATTTAGTTAATAATTTATCTACAATAATATAAGGTGTATCGCATCATGAAACAAACGAAAATTACATTTAATTGAAAACATAGAATGTCATATTTATTCAGAAAAATTTTTGCGTTTAGTTCACCAGCTTTTGTAACTTCTTTGGTTTTCTCATCAGAAGTACAAGCCCAAGAAATACAAAATATACAGGAAGATATGACTGAAATTCCCAGCGTTTCTGAATTATCTGAGGTTGAATCTGAAGAATGGAATTTTCAAGTTTTACAAAATTTTATTCAACGTTATAACATCGATACGAAATATCCTTTAGCAAATTTACAGCGTCAGGATGTAATCACACGTTATGAATTTGCTCTGATCTTAAATGAAGTTATTCAATATATTAATAATTCGCAAACTACAAATACAAATATCAAAAATACTAACTCAATCAGCCAGGAAGAATTAAAATATTTAAGTAAATTACAAAATGAATTTGCTTTTGAGTTAGATGGTATTAATCAAAGAATAGAGATATTAGAGACACAAAGTTTTCCCCAATTCTCTACAACAAGTAAACTGAGGGGAGAAGTTATATTTGCTCTTAGTGGTGTAGGAGAAGGAAATAAGGCTGATGATGATGAAAAAACCGATAGTAATATAACTTTTAGTAGTCGTACTAAATTACAGTTAAATACTACTTTTACTGGTAAAGATAGACTAAAAACTTCTTTGAAAACTAGCAATATTCAGCCACTTGACTCAGCCACGGGAACCAATATGGCACGTTTGAGTTCTGAAGGTGACGATGAAAATAAATTTGAGTTAGGTGATTTCGCATATCGCTTTCCTGTAGGAAAAAGAACTAGAGTTCATATCGGTTCAACAGGCTTAGAAATCGACGATTTTGCTAATACTATTAATCCTTATTTAGATGCTAATGACGATGGTGCTATTTCCCGTTTTGCACAGCGCAATCCTATCTATCGTCAAGGAGGAGGTGCTGGAATCGGTGTAGAATATGAAATTAGCGATAGTTTAGAACTTGGTTTGGGATACGTTGCTGATGATGCTGATGAACCCGAAATTGGTTTAAATAAATCAGACTATGCTGCGATCGCACAACTAACTTTTAAACCAAATAAAACGTTTTTACTTGGTCTAAATTATATTCATTCTTACAATAATATTAATACTAATACTGGTAGCGATGGCGCTAATGACCCGTTTGATGATAATAGTGAATCTATAAATGCCGATTCTTTCGGTTTACAAGGTTCAGTCGCTCTGAATAAAAAAATTTTCCTGGGAAGCTGGGTTGGTTATACTCACGCTCAAGCAAACGATTTACCAAACAAACCAACTGCAAATATCCTTAACTGGGCTTTTACTTTAGCATTTCCAGATTTAGGTAAGAAAGGTAATCTAGGTGGAATTATTATTGGACAACCACCTAAACTTATAAATAATCAATATCAATTAAATCAGGAAGAATATACAGATAAAGATACTTCTCTACATTTAGAAGCCTTTTATCGTTTCCAAATAAATGATAATATAACTATTACTCCTGGTATGGTGATTATTACTAACCCAGAACATAACAGTGATAACGATACTATTTACCTTGGTACCTTACGGACAACTTTTAGCTTTTAACTAATATTAAATGTTGGTTTACACTGGCAAGTAAGTCTTGAAAGCGAAAGGGTTTTTTCATATAATCATTCGCACCAGAAGCAAAAGCTTTTGTTTTATCTTCATCATCACTACGAGCAGTTATCACAATAACTGGTAATTTTCTCCCTTGGGTTCGTAGTTCTTGTAAAACAGTAAAACCATCTTTAAATGGTAATCCTATATCTAATACCATTAAATCAAATTGTTTGTTTAAAGCAATTGAAATTGCTTGTTCACCGTCTTCGGCTATAACTGTGCTGTAACCATTTTTTCGCAATCCTTTTTGTAAAAAGGCTGCAAGACGATTTTCATCTTCAACGATTAATATTTCTTTCATTTAATATTCCTGACACTCTAAAACATAGAAAACAATATTTATCACTAGAGATTAATTATAGTGATATACAAACAAGAATATTCAAGACAATCAAATTCTGTAAAATATTGTTATACTTCAATTTCTCTCAGTGGTTGATATTTAATAGTTTGAACTTTAATTTAAAAAAAATAACCTATTTATTAATCTTAAGCATTATAATAACCTTGTCAAAATGAAAATATCATTAATTTTTTATGAGAAAATTATCATCTATATAATAATTCTATTATTAACAATAAGTTATAAAAATAATATCCCTTGTAGGGGGGTCTTTATAGAATCAAATATCTAAAATTTTCCTTAAGATTTCTAGATAAACTAAATTATAAAAATAGCCATATTTTCTCTAATTATCGTTTAAATTTGGATATATGGCTTTAATCACTCACTAAGAATTATAATTTCCTACTTTGCTTCCATTTCCAGAAGCTCAGGAATAGTTACGAAGCTATAACCTTGCTGCTTGAGTTTGGCAATTATCTGAGGTAAAGCTTGGATGGTACGAGTGCGATCGCCACCACCATCGTGTAGTAATACAATGCCACCAGGACGTGCATTTTTTATAACATTATTTACGAGTGTAGCTGGTGCAGGTTGCTGGAAGTCGCGAGAATCAGCAGACCACATCAAAGTAGCATATTTTTTATTTCTAGCGTGAGCAACCAAACCATTGCTTAAATGTCCTCCCGGTGGACGGAATAAATTTGTTTTTACCCCCGTAACTTGATAAATTAAGTCTGTTGTTTTATCAATTTCAAAAGCAGCAACTTGGGGATTCATAAAATGATACCAATGATGCCAAGTATGATTAGCGATTGCATGACCTTCAGTGATAATTTGCTTTCCTAATTGAGGATTATTTTTGAGGGCTTGTCCAACTACAAAAAATGTTCCCTTAATATTATTTTTTTTCAATATATCTAATGTTTGTCTAGTAGTATTTTTCCAGGGACCATCATCAAAAGTTAAAGCAATAACTTTTTTATTTCCAGCAGGTTTAATTTCGTAAATTATTTTACCATCAAAGCTTGTTGGTGAAGCAGAAAGTAAGTTTTTTTGCTTTAACTGTTGGTTCAAACTTGCTTCCATTGCAATTTGAAATTCTGCAACTCGCTGTTGATTATCTGTTTTGGAACTGACTATTTTGATTTGGGGCTTATTTATACCAATAATTTGAGATAAATTAAAATTTGTAGGTATTACAAAACTCAAGCATAAAGTACTAGTAAAAAGAAGTAAAGCAATTAATAACTTATGCGGTAGAACAAATATTTTTCTGCTTTCCACTTGATATTTCTCTCAAAAATATAATTTTGTTTAGATATTTTTAGCTTGCAAACATAACTTTTTATCCCAATATGAAGCTTTCTTTATAAGCTATCTATTGGATAATTTTATTTTGTGAATTATTAATAGCTTGCCCTAAAATTAATATTCTGCCTTACCTTATACGGCAGTATTACCTTACCGAATAAGGCTGAGCAGGTGAAATTAATTAATTAATCTTACTTCTCCCTTAAACTCTATTAGTTTTTACTAACTGTCTACCTTGAAACAATCGTAAAGTCACTGTAGAATCAAAGTAAGAATCCCTAGCTATTTAATTTATAATTACTACAAAATAATTTGTTACTTATCCGAATAAATATCCGGAACCGATGATAAAACGAGTAGGTAAATTCTCTCGTCAATGAATATTATTCTGAATACGAGTTAGATTTCATAAATAAAATTTAGTCATAATAGCAGGCTAATTATCGCCTACTATTACGATATTAATACCAGTTTATCAAAAAGGCAATAATAATAAATACTTTTAGAATAAAAGAGATTAAGATATATTTAAAATCTATTTAAACGATATTTAAAATCTCATGAAATAATAATTCCAAATATTAGAAGCCGGGTTTTTATAGCAAATTTCAGTTGAGTCCAATACACTAAAACCTCACCCCCTCGCCTCTCCTTATTAAGTACACTAAAAACTCACGCCCGTAAATTTTATATTTATGGGGATTATCTTTTTACTTTTTACTTTTTACTTTTTACTTTTTACTTTTTAACCCCTCCCCTCTTCGATGCCTTGGAGAGGGGAGGCTTTGGGCGGGGTGAGGTAAAATTTGTATTGCACCCAAGTGAAAACTTCTATAGAATCATTTATCCGGCGGTTGAAACCGTGTCTAGATTAAAATAAAATATTAATTTCGCAAACGATAACCCACACCTCGAACGGTTTCAATCAACTCACTACCAAATTTTTTTCTTAAATAACCAATGTAAACATCTACAATATTTGAACCGGGGTCATAATCGTATCCCCAAACTCGATCTAAAAGTTGTTCTCTACTCATAACTTGTCCGGGATGGCTAAAAAGAGTTTCTGCTAAAGTAAATTCACGGGCTGGTAAATCAATAATATTGCCATTCACTCGCACTTTTCTAGTCCGTAAATCGAGTACAACATTACCTGCTTGGAGAATATTTTCTTCTTTAATTTGGGATACTTGAGTATTTCGCAACCTTAACCGTACTCGTGCCAATAATTCTTCAAATCGGAACGGTTTGGTCATATAATCATCAGCACCACCTTCCAAACCCGCAACTTTATCATTAATATCATCGCGAGCGGTTAATATAATTATGGCTAAATTTTCCCCTTGTCCCCTGATTGATTCCAAAACATCCAAACCATCTTGACCTGGAAGTCCTAAATCAAGAATCAGCAAATCAAAATTATTTCCAACAGCTAAATTTAAAGTTTCTTTCGCATCCGATGCAATGGTAGGAATAAAACCATTTGCACGTAAACCTTTGGCAATAAAAGAAGCAATGCGAAACTCATCTTCAGCAATTAGAATTTGATTCATAATTAAGATTTCAAATTTAATATTGTAAAAAATTATTATGGCAAAAATTAGTTGATAAAATACCCCCTGAGCAGCGGAAATAAATTGTTAATCATTAACTGGTAAAATTATACAAAAATTAGCACCTTTTCCTAATTGGCTTTCTAATCTAACTTCCCCATTATGGGCTTCTACAATAGCTTTCACAATAGATAATCCTAAACCAGCACCTTCGGAACGACGACGACTATGAGCAGCACGAGCAAAGCGTTCAAAGATTCGTTGTTGGTCAGCTTCCCTAATTCCCTCTCCTGTATCCCGTACCCAAAATTTGATTTTTCCTTTGGATAGAGAAGAACCAATCGCAATGGTGTCACTACTGATTGTATACTGAGTCGCATTTTGTGCCAGGTTCATTATCGCTTGAGTAATTCGTTGACGATCTACAACAATTTTTCCTTGGGCAATTTTATCCAGACACCAGTTACGTTCTCCTAGAGCTTGAGCTTTAGCAAACAATTCTTGAGTTAAAGTATTAATATCAACGGTTTCTAACTGTAAAAAATCTGGACGTTCCGCTTTTGATAGTAGAATTAAATCTTCTACAAATCGACTCATTCGGTCTAATTCATCAAGCACTAAAGTTACGGTTTCATTGATTTCTTTTGGGTCATCTTCACCCATTAATTCTAAATGTCCCCGAATAATAGTAATAGGGGTTCTTAATTCGTGTCCCGCATCATTAATAAAATTGCGCTGAGTAGTAAAAGTTGTTTGCAATCTATCCATCATTTCGTTGAAAGTGGTTGCTACTTCTGCAAGCTCATCTTTACCTCGAACGGGAATGCGTTTACTTAAATCAGATTCGCTAATAGAACGAGCAGTTGTACTAAAACTACGTATTGGAGCTAATATTTTTCCAGAAGCTATCCAAGACAGTAGGGAAGCCACAAACATCACAACAAAACTAACTTGAATTACAACCGCTACCGCTTCAACTACTTCTTGACGCTCACCGCTGATAGTATGAGCTACTACAAATACTCCGATAATTTCATCCTGTATTTTGACAGGTTGAGCCATGTAAATAATACCACCAACATTTATCTCAGTCTCTTCGATTTCGCCTTGTTCAGATTTAACTGTTTTTGCCCAATCACGCATTAATTGTGAATCTCGGTCAAATATTTTTGGTCTTCCTCTTGGACTTGATTTAAAAAACTTTCCATCTACAAAGGTAAGCAAAAAAGTATCATCTTCCGGAAGTTGTTTAGCTAAAAATGCATTGAAAAAATCTTTGAGTTCATTTTGCGATTCCGGAGGTGTAAGACGCTCATCCGGCTCCTTTACAAAACCCGAATCCTCTAGTTCATCTAATTCTGCTTCATCTAATGAAATATCATCTCCATTTACAAGTAGTTGGTTAAATATCTCCATCTTTTCCACCAACTCTCGACGAACTCGTCTATCAACACGAGAGTATAATAAAATACGAAACGCCGGAACGGAAGCTATAAAAATAAACGTAATAATTATTACATACCAAAAAAGTATCCGGGTACGAGTAGCCCAAAATAATCGTCGCCAGGTATCATAACCAGGGAGTTTGCTTATTGCTGAACTCTCTTGTTGAAAGTAGTTTTTGAAAGCATTTGTATTAAACCGATTAAATCTTGACATTATTTTTTTTGCTCATCCGTACAAGTTCATGCTAACTAAATGGTCTAAAAAAGAGGATTGAGAACAGGAGAAACTAGTAAATACTATATGAAAAATAAATGTAAAATACCTATATTTATTTATAGTAGGGCTTCAGCGCTGAAGCCTTACTACAAATAAATTATAATTTTTTGCCATCAACTACTTAAGAAGCAATACATATCATCACTAAGCTCCTAAATCTTTGTCTATTGAGCTTTATAGAAGTTCATCCGAGATAATTTTTCATGGAAAACACGGAATCACGATTTTTTTAGTAATAGTATCTCATAAAAAGTAATAGTATCTCATAAAAAATAATTAACGTATACTATCCTCTAGATAAATTATACTACTTGCATACATTTTGAATTTTTTTTATCATATACATATTAAAGAATAAGTCTTAGAAGTTTATTAATATAATTACCTATGAATTTCTCGTCAGCGCGAAAATATTTTAGTGATGAGATTCAACAGCTTGACGAGTATATCGACTTGACAAAGGCTGCTTTGTATCTTGCTCAGGAAGAATACTCCGACCTTGACATAGCAGAATATATGAATGCAATTGAGACAATGGCAATAGAATTACAAGAACGTTTGCCAGTTGATAATTATCCTTTAAAAATTATTCAATGCATTAATAAATATCTCTATGAAGACTTAGGTTTTTCTGGTAACAAAGAAAACTATTATGACCCTCGAAACAGTTTTTTAAATGATGTTATTGAACGTCGAGTTGGAATTCCGATTACCCTAGCATTACTTTATATAGAAGTAGCCCGCCGTATTGATTTTCCCATGATAGGTATAGGAATGCCAGGACATTTTTTGATTCGTCCAGATATTCCCGAAGTTGAAATTTTCGTCGATGCTTTTAACAATGGTGAAGTACTTTTTCCCCAAGATTGTCAGGAACGCCTAAGTCAAATTTATCAGCAAAACGTAACCCTAAAACCAGAATTTTTGGCACCAGTCACTAAAAAGCAGTTTTTAGCAAGAATCTTGACTAATCTTAAATATATTTATATTAAACAACAGGAATTAGAAAAAGCTTTATTATGTGTAGAAAGAATTTTATTATTATTTCCCGGTGCAGTATTAGAAATACGCGATCGCGGTTTATTGTGTTATCAAACTGGACGCTTCAATCAAGCTTCAGTTGATTTACAAGCCTATTTACTCCAAGTTCCCGACGCTCAAGACGCTTCCACCATTAGACGCTTGCTCGCACAAATGGGCAAAGATTTTTAACAGTTATCAGTTATCAGTTATCAGTTATCAGTCACGTTTATATTTGGGAAAGTTTAAATAGAACACCATACACCGCCCGGTTTACTGTTCACTGATGTAAATACTAACTCCTAACTCCGGTACAGACGTAGCATTGCTACGTCTCTACAATTCCAAACTCAAAACTCAAAACTGATAACTCTTAACACCCTCCGCAACAAGCTTAAGACGACGCAATTGTGCTTGCATATCTTCTTTGGTAAATTTTTCGGCGAAGATTTTAAAACCCCAAGTAATTAAAGGGTTGGGAATCTCAAATTCAAAGCAATTAACTAAACGAGTTCCTTTACTTATTGGTTGACATTCCCAGCGATCGCATCCTTTAAAAAAACCATCAAACCCCCAAATTACCAAACCTGGTTCCCTCTCCACAACAGTACTTATTAATGTTGGTTTTATTACTGGTATTTGAATAATAAACTTACTTTTACTACCTATCTCTGTACTCCAATCTCCTATTGGTTCGCAGCACAAAGCGGGATTTAACCATCGATGCATTAGAACGCGGTCTGTGATACATTGTTCTACTACTGCGGAGGTAGCATTAATATCAATCGATTGCTCAAAAACTTGTTTATAGGACATTTTACATTTTTAATGTAATCTCCCCAATCAGATTAACGTAAAAAAGCAGTTATTACACCAGCTTTTGAGCAATACTACAAAGTATTTTACATTCAATAAATGTATATATATACACATACAAATCAGTAGTTATCAAGCATTTCAATTAGTTTTTTACGGGAAAAAAGTGAATAAAAATAAAAAAAGTAAAAAATAACCTTGATATAAATTATTTGTAAGATTTACTGGTAAATTAGGTTGCAAAACACTTATGAAGTTGTCAGAGTGTGGTATTGTTTCAGGCAATCTACCACCTTATCATCTAAGGTGTTTTTCGCAATAACACGCTTACTTTAAAACTGGAAAACCATGATTTCAACTTGGTCAGATATAACCCAAGTGGTGGGTGCAGATTTGTCAACAAAAATAGGGACAATTTTGGCACAATCGCCTTCATTGTCAGCAGATGGTGCAGGGGGATTTCAAACTTATACTCAGAATGCTTTTGCACAAGTAGTAGATTTATTGCCTCGGTTATTGGGTGCAGTTCTGATTTTGTTTGTTGGCTGGCTGGTTGCTTATATCGCTAAAGCCATAGTCCAAGGATTACTCAATCGCACTAACATCGATAATCGTATTGCTTCTGGCTTGACAGGTAGTGACTCGATCCAAGTAGAGAAATTTATTTCTGGCTTGGTTTTTTGGACTATTCTGTTGATTACCATAGTTGCGGTTTTAGATACCTTGCAGCTGAGAGTCGCTTCTGAGCCGCTGAATTCTTTTCTCAATCAAATTGGGCAATTCTTACCTAGATTGCTGGGTGCAGGAATACTGTTGGGAGTGGCTTGGGTAGTAGCGACTCTTGTCAAAACTTTGACGATAAATGCTCTGAATGCTTTAAACGTAGACGAAAGATTAAACACACAGCAAGATACAACTGCTGGTAGTAGCAATCAACTTTCTATTTCCCAGACAATTGGTACTGCTCTTTACTGGTTCATTTTTTTACTATTCTTGATTCCGGTACTCAATACTCTGGACTTACAACTAGCACTTGTACCGATAGAAGGCTTAGTCTCGGAAGTTTTAGGGATTCTGCCGAATATTTTGGGTGCAATAATTATCGGTGTAGTTGGTTGGTTTGCAGCTAATATCATTCGTCGAATTGTAACTAACCTGCTTTCTACAACTGGAATTGACCATGTAGGAAGTCGGTTTGGGCTTTCCCAAACTTCCACTGGTGGACAATCTTTATCTTCGATTCTGGGTACAATTGTCTACGTTTTAATTTTGATTCCTGTGGCGATCGCGGCGCTAAATACCCTGCAAATTCAGGCTATTTCAGTACCTGCAATTGCGATGCTGCAACAGATTCTCAATGCGATACCTTTAATCTTCACTGCTGCGGCAATTTTAGCAGTTGCCTATTTCTTAGGAAGATTTGTCTCAGAATTAGTTACTAGCATTCTCACCAGCATCGGATTTAACAATATTTTCTCCATCCTGGGTTTACCTACACCTGCAAGAAGAACAACAGTCACAGCAGAAGGAGAAATACCTTCACCAACATCCCGTACTCCATCAGAAGTTGTGGGCATTATTGTCTTTATTGGCATTATGCTATTTGCAGCGGTTGCAGCGATTAATATTCTGAATATTCCAGCGCTTACAGCACTGGTGACAGGAATCGTGATTATATTGGGACGGATTTTAGCTGGATTGGTAGTATTTGCTGTGGGTTTATTCTTGGCAAATCTGGCATTCAGCATTATTACCAGTTCCGGTAATGCTCAAGCTAGAATTTTAGGTCAGGTAGCCAGAATAGCCATAATCGTGTTAGTTTCGGCGATGGCACTGCAACAAATCGGCGTTGCTCCCGATATCGTCAATTTAGCATTTGGTTTGTTGTTGGGTGCCCTAGCAGTTGCGATCGCGCTTTCTTTCGGACTTGGTTCTCGCGATATTGCTGCTCAGCAAGTACAACAATGGCTAAACTCTTTTAAGAGTAAATAGTCGAGAAATGTAATCTGAAGTCTGAAGTATTAAGGATGAAACCAAAAGAGTTGAAGGTGAGTACTTCCGAAGGAAAATTAGATTACGATAGCAAATCCTAGATTACTCAATCAGAGACGAAAAGAAACTGTAAAAGCTGAATTTTTCGTGGGTAAGAAGTCGGGTTTTTATGACTCTTTTCTGATGTTAAGAATATTTATTGTAAAAAACCCGACTTGTGTGATATGTTGTGTTCCCTGTTAAGAGTTCCTTGTTCCCCAGCTAGCTGAAGATTTTCCATGTTCATCCTTGATACTTCACACTTTTTTTGAGTTTAATTTGCAATTCACCTTTAATCCGATTGAGAATTGAAGACTCATCAAGGTTTGCCAGAATTTTATTGATAACTGCTTTTGGTCCATCAGGTCCCCAAGTAGCTCCATTGGCTAAATACGCTTTAGTTACTTGTCCAATACCATAAGAAGAAACACCAGCGACACCAGCTTGAGTGAGTGCAACGGATACATAAGGACCCAAAGTTGCTCCGCCAGTTGCTGGTGCAGAAATGCCAAGTAAAGTTTTTAACGAACCCAATCCTAAATTTGCCAGTAATTCGCTGGCACTAATACCGCCCATACTCAGGGCGATTTTTTGTAACAATTTTACCGCTCCAGATTCCGTCATGGGAATACCGTAAAGCCGAGATAATCCGAGAATCAAGAAAACATCGATCGCCGCAGCACTGACAATATCTAATACAGTAACCGGGTTAAGAGCAACAGCCAAAGCTTTAGTAATTACTGACTTCCAAATCAACTGATTAGCAGCAGCTTCACGCAATTTCAACTTACGCTCTAACAATTGCTCATTGACATCATCAGCATAAAGCATAGTATTAAGAGCGACTAAATCTTTACCATCACGGTGAAGAATTTCTAAGATTCTCAGTTTTAACTCTTCAACTTGAGGTTTACCTTTACGTAACTGTACATTCTTAGAACCATCAGCATTACGCACTAAAGTTCTCACCAAAGGAGAAGCCGCAGCGGTAACAATTTCCGCAGGTGAAAGCAACTCCTTGACACGCTCATCCCGAATTTTCTCATAAACTGCAATTCGATCAGCTTGGGGATATTGGTCTACCTTATTAAAAACTAATAAAATGGGTTTACGAGCATCTCGCAACTGAGAAAGAGCTTCATGTTCGAGCTTAGTCATATCCCCAGAAACCACAAACAAAATTAAATCTGCCTGTTTAGCAATTTGTTCAGCTAATGCAGTGCGAGTTTCACCATCAACTTCATCCAAACCGGGAGTATCGATCAACTCAACTTGAGATTGTCCGCTAACACTAGGAAGAGTGACTCGTAAAGCCCGTTGAGAATCACCAATCACTTCTTCATTAATAGTCCAATTAACTCTTTGTGCATCGCGAGTTACACCATGTAGAGGACCAGTTTCAAACACCTCTTGTCCAACCATTGCATTCAGCAAAGAAGACTTACCCCGTCCCACCATCCCAAAAGCAGCAATCTGTACCGTCATGCTTTCCAACTTAGTCAGCATACTTTCCAAGTCAGCAATTTCCATTTCCAGCCCTTGAACTTCCGATTCACTCAAGTCAAGATTAGCAACCATAGCACTCAGCGCCGTTTTTGCTTGTTTATAGTGAAGTTCTGCCTGAATTTCCTCAAAACTGAAAATCGCCTGCTCAAATTCCTCAGTGCTGGAATAATTATTGCTTTGGGTTTCCGGTGAAGGTACAGTCATATCAATTTTGGATTTTAGATTTTAGATTTTGGATTGATTTAGATTTTAAATTTTGTTACACCTTCTTCCATCGTAATGTTTTTTTAGGACATGGGGATGGGGTTCGGAG
>NZ_JADEWL010000106.1 GCF_015207665.1 Plectonema cf. radiosum LEGE 06105 | reverse complement strand
ACTCATAACTTCCAATTACCCATTCCCAATTACCAATTACCAATTACCCATTCCCCATTCCAATCTTGTCAAGTCAAGCGTTGGGGGATATATAGACTGTTCCAGTTTTTCCAAGAATTGCTGTTGGTGTCGAAGCATTGCCACGAACCATTTTTTAATTCTTGATAGCAAAATAAAGTGCGCTCGCTGGCTTGTAGGTTATCGGTAAAGCAATATACTATGTCTCTAAAAGGATAAGTTTTGCGGCTTAACCGTTTTGCTACAGCTTGGTTGGGACATTCAACAATAAACACCGGCTCGGAATCTAGGTAGCCTAATGAGAAGATGCACATCCGCAGAATAGCTCGCAGCCAGCTTTCAGAAGTGCCGAAATATATATCGACAATTGTATTGCTTAAAGCCCTTTCTAATCTACGGTTTTTTTGTTCGGGAATAGGATGCTCTGACATAGCTTCACCATATTGCTATAGCATTGCTTTGAGATTAAACTATAAGCCCGATTCCTGACAAGTGCATACGAAAAATTACGGCATCTAAATGTTAATGTTAAGGTTTAAGGCTAGTAGCGGTACCGCTAACTGGTAAAATTTATTTACGTAAATAATCACAATTTGCCATGACTGTTGAAGCTAACCAAGTGAATTCGTCAACAAAAGGTGCTGATGCTGTTGACGAAGCAATTGCTAAGGGAATTGATTTAGATGGTTCTCCTATTGAACCCGAAAAATTGGATTTATATAATAAAGTTATGGGGTTGGAAGGTGATAGACAGCGTAGTGGTGTAAAAAATACTATGAGGTCTCGTATTGTTAGAATTGGGGCTAAACATATTTCACAAACTGAACTTAATCAAATGCTGGAAGCAGCCGATTTTGCGCCTTTGAAGGAAAAAGAAATCGCTTTTTATTACGGAGTAAAAGTTGGCGATTGAAATCGCGGCTACACAAGTAAACAAAGTCCGTCTGCACGGACTATAAAAGAGATTAGCCCACCTCCGTGGGCTTTGTTTGTGTAACCCAGTGATAAATGGCTCAGAGATATTATCTAGACTTGTGCAATTTCTCTTCGCTAACCCAATCACCGTGGAAACCGTAAGGTACTCGTTGGGGAATTAATATTCGTGCAATTGGTTGGGATGTCATATCTTGAGCGTCAACAATTACTAATTCAGATGTATCCTCGTCAGAATCATACACGAAAGTCATTACCCAACCTTCATCTTCTCCACTTCCACTAGCACGAGGTACAAATACAGCTTCACCACCATAACGCCCTTTACCAAATTCATGGCTTTGGGATTTACCGCTGTTGAGGTCATACTTAATTACACCATCAAACAAAGGCATCGAACCTTGTCCCATTTTGCCAGCATAACCGTAGCGCGTTGGTTGTCCTAAAAAGTTATCGTTAACACGGGGAAATTCTGAAGCGATATCATCAAGCCTTTCTTCGCGCACGCTACCATCTTTTAAGTTAAACCGCCAACGGTGTAGTCTAGAAATATTATCTTCCCCATCGCTTTCAATGTCCTCTGTGGCAAAAATATTTACAGAATTCACCCGACAAGCGATAAGTACTACCTCATCTCCTTGTTCGTAAGCGTTGAGGGTATGCCATACAAAACAAGCAGGAGTTTCAAACCAGCGAATATCATTATTATCGCCGTGGCGAGGCACAATCCCAAAACGGCTGGCTCTATCTTTTTCAAACATCATGCCAGGTTCGCCTTTCTGCATCCGCGTGGGATTGAAGGTCATCGGCAAATCCATAAATATTGTATAGTTGGCGGTGATGGCGAAATCATGCATCATCACTCCCATCGGTAATTCAATGGGTACTGTTTTCAGTAGTTCACCTTGGGGTGAAACTATACTGTAATGTAAGTATGGTGGAGCAAATGAATAGCCGAAAAACATCATTTCACCCGTTATCGGGTCTACTTTGGGATGTGCGGTAAAGGCTGATTGTAACTTGTCGTTGTAAGTATATTCACCAATAGTATCTAACTCTGGAAGCTTAATAGCATGAGGCGCACCTCCCTCCCAAAGCGCTAAAAATTGACCTGCGTGCCATACCAAGGCGGTATTGGCAACGTTTTTATATCCGCTGCCGTGGGGGTTATCCATTTGTGGTGGTTCTAATAACCCACTCCATAGGGCTTTACCCGCTTCATGTTCGATTTGCCATCCTTTCGTCCGCACGTAACGGTTACGATAACTGGCTTTACCGTCAAAAATCCGCACTCCGTGTAACATTCCATCCCCATCAAACCAATGATACTGTCCTTTGGGATTCCATTGGGGATTCGGACCATTCCTTACGAACATCCCGGATAAATCCCGTGGTAATTCACCGATTATTTTTAAGTCGTCAGCGGTGATTTCTTCACGTACTGGGGCAAAATTACCATCGAGAAAAGGATTTACTGCTGATGTTATCATTATTGTTAATTGTTAAAGGTCTGGATGTTAAAGGTCAAAAGTCAAAAGTCAAAGGTCTGATTTTTTTAGTCCTCTTTTAAAGAACTTAGAGCGTGTTTATAAATAAAATTCTGTCATTCTGAGGAACAAAGAATCTAGGTTTTGCGGCATAATTGAGAGATGCTTCACTACGCTATTGCTACGTACCCCTCCGGAGAAGCAAGCTACAGCATGACAAATCGCGATTTTTGCCGAATTAATAAACACCCTCTTAGACTACGAGATACATTAGGACACACTCGCGTGGGTTTTAAGTAGTTTTAGCTTGCTTTTTTAAAGCGATGCTGGTTGTTTCAGAAACATTTTTCGGTTTGCTTTTCACACTTAATACTGAAGATATTGTCTTGGGTAAGACAAGGCAAGTAACAGTATTGACGAGGGTGAGTAATACAATATTAGTTAAACTCATCTTCAGGTCTCCTTTTGCGAAAAAAATCCTCATATTCTATTGTGAAGCAAAATCGGGATAATTAAATCAGTATCAACTTTTAAGTTTCTTTTGGTTTCCATAAACGACTTTTAAGTTTAAGTTTAAGTTTAAGTTTAAATTTATATTTATATTTATATTTAAATCTATTTATTGCTTGTTAGCTCTTGTTAATTAAATTATCTCAGTCTTATATCTGACATGGAAAAATCAAATTAATATTCAGTATGTATATGTGGGTTTATATAACTAAATTTTTATCAATATAATTTTACATTTGCACTAAGACTTAATCTATATTAACAGAAATTACCCAGGTGAAGCCAGAAACCCGGTTTATTCCTCGATATCTGGTTGTAAAAACAACGATTTTGTATGGAAACCGGGTTTATGCAGTGTAAGTCTTAATTGAGATCGAAAGAGTTTTATCTCTTGTATATATAACAAGTTGTCTATTTTTAGTAAATGAAGGAATATGCTGGAAGTACAAATTATTGACTGTAAAATTTGCGTGTGATGTCTAAAACTAAGGGTACAAATAGTTTACTTTCTAAGCTTGCAGAACAAGACCGGGAATCTTTGAAAAGTCGGTTCGATTACTCAAATGTCGAGTCTTTACCGGAAATTTGGGGAATAATCGCCAGTCGCTTTGGTGATACAGTCGCACTGCACAATCCCCACGCTCGACCAAGGGAGGAGATAATAACTTATACCGAGCTTCATCAGCAAATTCAACAATTTGCTGCCGGTTTACAAGCGTTGGAAGTCAAACCAGAACAACGGATTTCGTTGATTGCTGATAATAATCCTCGCTGGTTAATCGCCGACCAAGGTATAATGACTGCTGGGGCTGTAAATGCTGTACGCAGTTCTCAAGCAGATACGGAAGAATTGGCGTATATCTTGGCAAATAGTGATAGTACGGTGTTAGTAGCCCAAGATTTACAAACCTTTGAGAAATTGCGTCCCCGCTTGGATAATTTACCAATTAAACTAGCAATTTTATTAACAGAAGAAACAGCACCGACAGATGAGGGTCTCAAAGTATTAAACTACCAGCAGTTGATGGAAATTGGTGCAAAACATAATTTAGAACCAGTTAAGCAAAACCGTGATGCTTTAGCAACTTTACTTTACACTTCCGGGACTTCAGGAAAGCCCAAAGGTGTAATGCTTTCCCACGGAAATTTGATGCATCAAGTAACAAGTTTACGTACCATAGTTCAACCGGAACTAGGAGATGTAGTTTTGAGTATTCTGCCTACCTGGCACGTATTTGAACGTACTGGCGAGTATTTTTTGCTTTCTCAAGGTTGCACCCAAGTTTATACAAATTTGCGCTCGATCAAAAATGATTTGAAACAATTTAAACCCCATTACATGATTGGGGTACCGCGTATTTGGGAATCGATTTATGAAGGAGTACAAAAGCAGTTTCGCGAACAACCAGCATCCAAGCAAGCTTTAATTAATCGGTTTTTAGGTATTAGTAACAAATATATTAAAGCACGGCGAATTGCTCAACAATTGGATTTAGAAAATCTTAATCCTGGGATGGGAGAACGAATTACTGCTAACATTCAAGCAACAGTTCTTTCACCTCTACAAGCTTTGGCTGAGAAAATCGTTTACAGCAAAGTGAGAGAAGCTACCGGAGGAAGAGTCAAACAATTAATTAGTGGTGGTGGTGCATTAGCAAAACATATAGATGATTTCTACGAGATAGTTGGTGTATCCATCGTTGTTGGTTATGGTTTAACCGAAACTTCTCCAGTTACTCATGCTCGTCGTCATTGGAGTAATTTACGCGGTTCTGCGGGATTACCGATACCGGGTACCCAAGCAAAAATTGTTGATTTAGAAACTCGTAAAGAATTACCAACGGGGGAAAAAGGTTTAGTATTGCTCAAAGGACCCCAAATCATGCAAGGTTATTATAAAAATCCCGAAGCGACACAAACAGCCATTGATGCGGAAGGTTGGTTTAATAGCGGTGATTTGGGCTGGTTAACACCCCGTCAGGATATAGTTTTAACCGGACGAGCAAAAGACACCATCGTCTTAACCAACGGAGAAAACATTGAACCGCTTCCTATCGAAGATGCTTGTTTGCGATCGCCATTTATCGACCAAATAATGCTTGTGGGACAAGATAAAAAAAGTCTCGGAGCTTTGATTGTCCCGAATTTGGAAGCATTAGAAAAATGGGCAGAAACTCAAAAATTGGAATTATGTGTTAAAGAAGACAATGTTACGACATCCACCAGCCAAAAAATCAACCTTGAGAGTAAAATGATCCAGGATTTGTTTCGGCAAGAGTTGATTCGAGAAGTGCGAAATCGTCCGGGATATCGTCCGGATGACCGTATTGGACCATTTAAGTTGGTTCTAGAACCGTTTTCTATGGAAAATGGCATGATGACACGAACTCTTAAAGTCCGACGACACGTTGTGATGGAAAGCTATCACGATACAATCGAGCGGATGTATAACGCTAGCTAATCCACCATGTATTGAACTAAAAAAGGAAAAAAAGACATTTTTATGGACATCTCCAATCCTCAATTGCTGCTAAAGCGCGTTATTAACGTTAAAGCCATTGTCACACCTCTATGGAAAGAGGAAGTAACGCAGCAACTACAAACTCAAATTAATCAAGTTGACCAGCAGCTACAACAAATCGATGTCCAAGGACAGCGAGCAATTACTGAAATCCAAAAGCAAGGTTTACAACCTCCCGGGCCTCAGACTCTACAACAAATCGAGAATATTCAAGGTCAGGTAAATGAGAAAAAAAGCGAAATGCTAGAACAAAAAAACCAAAGCTTGCAAAACCTGCAACAGGTACAAATGCTTGAATTGAATCAAGAAGTTAACCAATTTCAGTTAGAAGGCTTTTTCCGAGCAGAAAAAGGTGATAACTTAATTAGTAAAATGCAGGTTGAAATTGTGCTGCGGGACGGTGTTATCGAAGAAATTCGCGGCGATATTTAGACAAAATAATAATTCTGAATTCACCATGATGAATTCAGAATTTAGAGTTTTTATTAGCTAAAAATCGATGAAAATTTTAGATGTGGTCACAATACTGCATCTAAATTTAATTTATAGGATATTTTGACTAGTAAAAATGCTGCTGCTATGGCAAAGCAGTCAAATTTTATTGCTCCTCACACACTCTCTATATTCCATTTTCAAGCAATCTTAACCCAGGAATATAATTCACACCAATATACAAAACAGATTCAGATTAATTGACTTTCTACCGACAATTTGAGTTTGAGAAAGTTGTTCCATTCGCAAAACATTGCTCGTAAGAACCAGCCCAAACAATGCGCCACAAAGGAGGTGAACTGACAAACAGTGAACGTCCAAAACTTGTAAGTTCAACTCGATATTTAATTGGTTTGGGTTTAGAAGAAGCAAAATTAGTTTGGGTTATCGTTACCATTGCTAGATTGGGTTGTGGATAAGACACTTCTACTTGACGAGTTAATTGCTTCGAGTAATTTGGATCAAAAGCGTTAACAGCAAGAGTCGCTGGATCTGTACCTTTGAGTACGGATTTTAAACGAGTTAATGGTATTGACTTATATTTAGCTCTGTAAGGATTTGTGACAATATTTTGAGTTGAAATTTCTTTTGCTCTAATTTGCTGTTGCTCTTCGGTAGTAGAAACTTCACTAAAATGCCATCGTTTAATTATGTAAACTCCAGCAACAACAGCACTCGCAAACAGCGAGAGCGTTAATACCACGAAAATCTTGAACTTTGCCGACATAAAATTTAAAGGGAATCTTAAACGGTTTGTTTTTATTTATCCATCTTGAATTTTAAATCGAGACATGGTTTATAACTTCATACCTAAAGTGGAGTTTCCGCAAAATTTGTTCAAAAATTTGTGGAAAAATAATTAAGTAATATTATCTAGGGAGTAGGGAACTCTTAGTAGGGAGTAGGGGGTAGGGAACATGAAATTTTATGGATAACCCAAACCTGTGTAGAGACGTTACACTGTAACGTCTCAAAATCTAAATTCATACCCGCAGCAAGCTAAGCCAAAATTTTTTTATAGAAACGACATCAACTGATGAACTGAGTACGCAAAAATACAGATTAGCTGATAAATGTGGTTTTAAGATAGTTTGTTGCGATCGCCATCGCGATACAATGCAATCTGTCAAAAACTATTAAAGTCCGTAAATTACTAATTCACTATATTCCTTATGAGTATTCACGAAATATTTATGCCAGCGCTGAGTTCCACGATGACTGAAGGTAAAATAGTATCCTGGGAAAAAGCAGCCGGTGACAAGGTTGAAAAGGGCGAAACGGTGGTAATCGTTGAATCGGATAAAGCGGATATGGATGTGGAATCCTTTTACGAAGGATACATGGCTCATATTTTAGTAGAAGCTGGAGAAAGCGCTCCAGTGGGTTCTGCGATCGCTTTCCTCGCAGAAACCGAAGCCGAAATTGAAATGGCAGTAGCTAAAGCCAAATCTCAAGGTGCAGCACCAGCAAAAGTCGAAGTTGCGGCTACAGCCCCTGGACAAACAGCAGTGCAACCAACGGCTGTAAGCGTTGGAGCAAATGGTACGGCTCAAAATGGTTCCAGCCCCCGCAGCGGTAGAACAATTGCTTCTCCCCGCGCTCGTAAGTTAGCAAAAGAATTTAAAATTGATTTAAGCGGTATTTCTGGTAGCGGTCCTCACGGTCGTATAATTGCTGAAGACGTGGAAAATGCTGCTGGTAAATCTACACCTCAACCAGTAGTTACACCCGCCCCCAGCGCTCCTACAGTCACCCCTGCGGCGACACCTGCACCAATGCCGGTAGCAGTAACACCGGGACAAACAGTACCTTTGACTACTTTACAAAATGCTGTAGTGCGGACTATGCTGCATAGCTTATCCGTACCTACCTTCCATGTAGGTTACACAATTGCCAGCGATGAATTAAATAAACTTTACAAACAAATAAAATCTAAAGGTGTGACAATGACAGCGCTGCTAGCTAAAGCTGTAGCGATGACATTACAAAAACACCCATTATTGAATACCAACTATTCAGAACAGGGAATGGTACATCCTGCCAATATAAATATTGCCGTAGCGGTAGCAATGGATGATGGAGGATTAATTACACCTGTATTGCAAAATGCTGATCAACAAGATATTTACAGCTTATCCCGTAACTGGAAATCCTTAGTAGAACGCGCTCGCACAAAACAGTTACAGCCCCACGAATACAACAGTGGCACCTTTACCATATCCAACTTGGGTATGTTTGGTGTAGATACATTCGATGCGATATTACCACCTGGACAAGGTTCAATATTGGCGATCGCCGCATCTCGTCCGACCGTAGTAGCCACCCCTGACGGTATGATGGGTATACGTCAACAAATGAAAGTAAACATTACTTGTGACCATAGAGTGATTTACGGCGCTCATGCAGCAGCATTCTTACAAGATTTAGCGCAGTTGATTGAAACCAATTCTCAATCTTTGACGATGTAGTAGATAATAATGATGCAATAGTAATCTTTTTGACTTGGGGTTTTTAACTCCAAGTTTTTTTATTGGTAATGGGTAATAGGTAATTGGTAATGGGAAATTGGGAATTAAATCCGTGTAATCAGTGTAATCCTTTTTAATCCGTGGTCAGGAATTATTAGCTTCAAAGTTGTAGGATACTGGGAGATTAAAGCAAACAAGGGAAAGTTATGTCTTTTAAATACAAAGTATTATCAATTGATGGTGGCGGTATTCGCGGTATTATTCCGTCAATCATACTCAAGGAAATTGAACAACGGACGCAAAAACGGATTTGGCAATTGTTTGATTTAATCGCTGGAACTTCAACTGGAGGTTTCTTAGCAATGATTTTGACTATGCCAAATTCTGAGGATAAAACTGAAGCTCGGTATTCTATGGAAGATATTATCAATATGTACCGAGTAGATGGAAAAAATATCTTTCACGAGCCATTTTTAGAAAGCTTAACAGATGTTGATGATTTGTTAAGACCAAAGTATCCTTCTGAAGGTAGAGAAAGAATTGCCGAAAAATACTTTCAAGATGTTTTTCTGAAAGATGCACTGACTAATATTTTTATAACTAGCTATGATATACAGATAAGATTACCTGTATTTTTCATCAATAATTCTACATTTCAAAGACATACAGGAACTAATTTCCGTAAACTTTGTAATGATTACAAAATGATAGAAGCAGCAATGGCAACAACTGCCGCTCCAACTTTTTTTCAACCTTATCAGCTCGCAATGCGCGGTTGCGATAAAGATGATTTTTATGCATTAGTTGATGGTGCGGTTTTTGCTAATAATCCGACAGCCTTAGCAATTGTGGAAGCGATTATCTATACTCAAAACAATGGGGAAAACATCAGTTTAGAAGATATTTTAGTTACTTCTCTGGGTACTGGTTCTTTAACTCGAAGATTCCCTTATGAACAAGCGGTTAATTGGGGGAAACTACAATGGATACAGCCATTAATTAATATTTTCCTTGATGGTGCAAGTGAAGTCGCGAATTATCAATTAAAACAATTATTACCCGAAGCTCAGAATAGCAACAAACAGTATTATCGCTTTCAAAAAGAATTAACTGAAGCAAACGATGATTTGGATAATACGACTGAAGAAAATATCGCATTATTGGAGAAAGTTGCACATACAATTATTCAAGAACAAAGTAGGGAACTTGATAAATTATGTGAGCAACTTTTAGCTTAGTTTTTATACAGTTGTCTGGGGCTGTAAGTCCCAGTCTAATCAAATAAACTTTATTAAAATCAATTAAAGTTATAAATAATATACAATATACATAGTAATTCAGATTTAAGACCCGAATAGGAGAGCCGAATCTTTTTTGGAATTAATCTAAAATTGAAATTATAGTCATCCAAGGTGTCCAAAGATGAATTCTCCATTTCCGGGAATGAACCCGTATTTAGAAAATCCTGAATTATGGTCAGAAGTCCATCATCGGTTGATTACAGCTATTGCGATCGCGATTGCTCCATCAATTCGTCCTAAGTATCGAGTAGCTATCGAAAAACGAACATATTTAGGTGATGTTGAAGATTCGGTTTTAATTGGAATTCCTGATGTAGCTGTAACAACTCAAAAAAAGGCTGCTACTCAGAATAAAACAACAACGGCAACTTTACCCGTTCAAGGAAAGTCGGTGACAGTAAAACTCCCGGTACCCGTATATAAGAAAGAAGCTTATCTAGAAATTAGAGAAGTAGCAACTGGATATGTAGTAACAACTCTTGAAGTTCTTTCTCCTACTAATAAACGTACCGGGAAAGGAAGAGATGCTTATGAAGAAAAGCGTAAAGAAGTATTAAGCACTCCCACACATTTAGTCGAAATTGACTTACTTCGGGCTGGAAAACCGATGCAAATTTTGAGCGAAATTCCTCAGACAGATTATCGTATCTTAGTTGCGCGTGGAAATCGTCGTCCTTTAGCAGAAGTTTTCGGATTTAATCTTCAACAAGAAATTCCGTGCTTTTTGCTTCCCCTAAAATCTGGAGATAACGAACCTTTAATAGATTTACAAAGTTTGTTAGCACAGATTTACGAACAAGCAGGATTTGATTTAGCAATAGATTATAGTATTGAATCCGTACCACCACTGCAATCGGAAGATAAAATTTGGGCTGATGCTTTGTTGAAAGAGAAAGGGTTGCGTTGAATAGAATAATTTAAAATTATTTATCCCCAAAAAAACAAAAAATTAAACAAAAAAACTTTCTGTAAAACAAATATTATTCAGAGACAATTGAATTTGAAAGCTTTCTTGAGAATTACACCGAAAAATTGGCAGTTGAATAAAATTATCAATGCTGCGAGAAGTCACTTCTTTTAAAGTTTTTCCGGTATCAGATAATATTGCTAATTTAATATTTTCAGGAAGACTGTTTTCTTCTGAATCTGGATAAATTCGTAAGCGAATACTTATTTGCTCATCTTCTTCTGGTTTTAATGCTACTAACATTAATACAGATTGATTATCAAGTTCAATGCGTTTTACAGCTTTGATAATTTCTTCTCCTTGTAAACAAGAACTATCTTTAAAACTGAGATTAAAATCTCCTACTGATTCATTAGTTAACAGTGATTCTAAAGTTTGCCAACCCTGCTGTAAAATATCCTCAAACCATTCACTTAAATTAATTGGTGGAGTAACTTGCTGTAAATATTGAGGAAATTCTGCTAATGTACGCAATTGATTAAGCGGTAATTTTTCTGTTGCTACTCTTTGAGCAAATCCCAATAGGGTTGCTGTTTCTAAAGATTCATCAAGTTGCACGACAATATAACCAATTCGTGCTGTCCAAACTTCTTGAGGAATGTAAACAAATTCAGCATCTGGTAAAACAAATCTGCACTCTAATTTTCCATGATTTATTACTTCTAAATCGGCAATATCTAGGAAACTTTGAATTATAATATCGTAGCTACTACTTGCTTTCCAATCAGTTGTAAAACCCATGCATTGTAAGTAATGATTAACAGCGTATATTGCTAGAGTATTGAAATAAACTTGTTCTGATTTTTGTAAATTAGAATGATAGCTACAAAATTGTTCGGCTAATTGATGCGCTTTTGAGGTGAGAGAAACTGTAGAGGTAAATGGTTTTTGTATTTGATTAATCATCATGTTGCTGCCTATTTTTATTATTTAAGTGTGATTAAATTTATTCTCAATACTGCTCGGTTAAGCCTAAAAATCCAAAAATGTGTAGGTTGGATTGAGGAACGTTCACCGTAGGTGTGCCGAAGGCACAACCCAACATTTATCCCTCTTTTGTTGGGTTTCGCTGTCGCTCAACCCAACCTACAATTTCCCTTAACCGAGTAGTATTGAATTTATTCTTGAATATATTTTCTAATTTTTGGTGCAATTTTTTGTAAGTGACGTTGAAAAAAATTACTGAGAGCGGGTATTCCAATATTGAAAGTTTCGGATAATTCTTTCCAACCAATTCCTTCTAAACGTTTTAGTGCTATGACTTGAAATGTTACTTCGGGATGTCCTCTCATATGTTTTTGTAAAAGTTGATTGGGGTTAGTTTCTAAATATTCTCGGAGTTGTTCCAAGAGAGATTTTTCTACTTCTATTTGTGGAATATTTTCTATTTCATCATCTAGGTTAGCTAATTTTGCGGCGGTTGGTAAAGATTGTTTAGCTATTTCAAATAAAAGAGAGTTTATAATCACAGGCTTTTTTATTATCGATTGTGATAAGAAAAAGATAACTGTTAATAAAAAAAGTATTTTTGCACCTAAAACATAGGGTACTAATTGTTTAATTTGGAAAGTTAACCATGAAATCAAATCTTTTTGACTAATATTTTTGATTATATTAGTTAGCTGATATTTATTTCTAATAATTTTACCGTTTAATTTCTGAATAAAAGGGTCATTTTTGGCAACATGAGAAGTTCGCAATATCATATCAAAGCGAAAATTCAACCAAGCTGTAAATTTACCTTTATTGGCATTATATGTATTTATATTTTGATGAAGCCAAATCCAAAGTTCATTTTTAGCCTCTTCATAGACATCGCGATCAATATCAGGTTTATGCAATAACTTATCGGATAGCAAAATCGCATTAGTTAATACCTGAAATGCGTATTGCCATTGTGGAGTTAATTGCTGATACTTTTGTACTTCTAATGCTAATTGTTGTAAATATACTTCGTTAATAACTTTTTGAAAACTACGCGATCGCACTTCATTCACCCATGCTGCTACAGGGAGATTTTGTAATTGGTATTCATCAATATTTTGGGAAATATCTTGGTGTAAATACTGCTGTAATGCTTGATAAATATCAAGATAAACACCATTAAGAGATGTATTTTGTGAGTAACGGAAAAGAAGAATACACGAACGGAGTATTTTGTCAACTATCGCGATTATTGCTGTTTGACGTTCTTTAGTTTGAGGCGGGGAGTTTTGAATTTGGATTACAAGTTGCTGTAGTTTCTCATCCATGATGCATCTTTATTATGAGTCTCTACTGATAAATATTTTTAATGTTCCCGTTTTTATATAATTTGTAATAAAAATTAATATTTATGTTTTTGTATAAAAGTCAGAATTTTGGATTGATTTCTGGGTAGAAGGTAAGCTTTAATGCTTACTCTCTAGCTAAAAAGTATTTGAGTGAAACTAATTTCACCAGCGACAACGATGAAACTGTATTTAGCTGATTGCACAAAATATGAATAAGTCAAAGTTTGTCAAAATTTGTGGTTCGCTTTTTTTCTCTTTTTTATGTTTGTTTTTGATATCTTGCGATGGTAATTCCGGAAATCCACCTGATCCACAGGAATGCGACGATTCAAATATTCAATCTCGTTGTCAATCCAGAGAAGACAATAATATTGGCAATTAGTACACAGTTCTATAACTGAATTATTGTCAAATTTATGGACAGTTCAAAGTTTGATTTTTCCGAAATTAGGCAGAAATGCCAAATTTATAAATCTTTCTTTAATCGTTTATTTTTGTATTAATTTGGAGATTTTTAGTCATGAGTGATAGCAACAATCCAACAAACTTAGGTAAGACAGATTCTGTTGAAGAAATAGGTACATTAGATAGTTTCAATCCAGAAGATACATATCTATTTACTCTGCCAACTGCTGATGAACTTATTGATCAGGCTAATAGTTTTGGGAGACAGTTAAATAAGGTTCAGCCTACTGGTTATGACAGAAATATATCTGTGAAATCAAGTGCCCCAGTAATAGTTTCATTTGGAGTTGATAGTAATAACAATGGAATATTTGAAGACAATGAAATAATTGCAGAAGATACTTTAACTGATGGCACATTAGAAGTTTTTGATGTTTCTCAAAGTTTAGAGGATAATTTACTAGATTTAGGACAAAATTATTTTGTAGAGGTTGAATCTACAGATCCTTTTTTTAGTAATTCTTATGAAGTGACTGCCGAAACAATACCACTCTATAAAGGTGAAATAGATAAAGACGAAGATTCATCCTATAATTTTAGCGGTGGAAGATATTATTACGACCAAATAGATGAATTTGCTCTCAAGGAAGGTGATTTTGATGACTTTGTAGAAGTAGGAGATGAATATTCGGTATCTGTCATCTCAGAAAGTTCATTAAACCCAGTTTTGTTTCTCTTAGACAAAAATAATAATAATCAAGTAATTGATGTAGCTTTTCAAAATGAACCTGAGACAATAACCCTTGGAGGAGAAACTTACAATCAAATAACATTACATTTTACCGTAGAACCAGGTATTAACTATACTGTATCTGTAGAAAGTGTAGAGCCAGGACAAACAGGTAGTTATTATTTTGATTTGAGCTAATAAGAAATAGAATCGATTAGTTTTAAACGACAAATTTAATCAGATTTGTCGTTTTAAATTGATTAATTTTGATTAATTAATCTAGAAAGTAATAATTGTGATGACTATAGAAATTACAAAAGCTGAATATAAAACAGTATTTGGACTATGCTTTCTATTCTTTATTTGTCTGTTAACGACATCTTGTAGTGGTGGAGTTTCTAAGTTTGAAGAAGAAAACGATTCTAGAAAGAATGTAACAGTAGAAAAAGGTTTTGTAAAAGTTACAGGAAAAGATGATGGTACAGAATATGAATGTTCCGGTTTTGACCCAAATTTCACTACAGATCCTAGTATTTACAGTTGTGATGGTAATGAACTTGTTATTAATAGATAAGTACTTATAAATATAGTAAATTTCAGTTGAGTTCAATACACTAAAACCTCACCCCCTTCCCCTCTCCTTAACAAGGAGAGGGGTGCCCGGAGGGCGGGGTGAGGTAAAATTTTGCACCCAAATGAAAACTGCGATAATTGTCTGTCCCAAAATATTTCTCATTGCCAATGATGTTTTTTTGCAAGTATGCAAAAACTAATAAAGTCGATTGCATTGAAATATTCGATATTAGATGCTTATCTGATTAAAAATATTTTGCCTAGTTTTATTTTCAGCCTTGTCATTTGTTCGATTGTTGCGGAATTGATTGGAATTTCTTTTGAACAAATAAGATATATTACCGAGTGGGAATTATCTGTAGCGATATCAATTTATATCCATTATCTTAAATTACCAAGCTTTATTGCTATCGCTTTACCATACGCTATTTTATTTTCCACTCTTTTTACCTATACTCGATTGTCTCGAAACAGCGAGATAATTGCTTTACAAAGTTTTGGTGTTAGTTTATATAGATTAGCTTTCCCTGCTTTCGTAATAGGAATTTTAGCTTCGACTATGATGTTTTCACTGAATGAACTAATTGTTCCTTCTGCTAATTATAAAGCCGCTATGGTTTTTGAAAAAGAAATGAATGTGGATAGAAATATTTTAGATAAATATCACAAAAGGAATATTATCTATAAGGAATACAGTGCTGAATTAGAGACATCAAAAAAACAACAGAACTTAAAATTTATTTTGTTTGCTGAAAGCTTCAAAGAAGGTAAGTTGTTAGATATTATAATTCTTAACTACAGTAATCATAAATTAACGGAAATTATTAACTCAAATTCGGCTGAATGGGATAAAAATCATCAAAAATGGAAATTAAATGATGGAGAAAGAAATTTACTAACTAGTAATGGTAATTTTGGTGAAAGAATTTACTTTAAAATTCTATTTATCAATAATATTTCTAAAAATCTTTGGGATTATATTAATTTAAATCGCGACCATCGAGAAATGCATATTTGGGAATTATATAAAAAATTGACCATAATCAAAAATATGGAAGATATTAAAGCTATGCTTAAACTCAAAATTGCTATATTTAGAAGATATACAAACCCTTGTTCTTGTTTTATTTTTGCTCTTTTAGGCTGTTCGGCTGGTATTAACAGACAATCAAAGGCTAATTCGATCAGTAGAAGATTTATTTTAGTAGTAACAGTTATCTTGATTTACTATACTCTCAATTTTTTAGTGAACTATTTTTGTTTATCACAAGTTATTCCTATAAGTTGGGGAATGTGGATTCCGAATGTTGTGGCAATTACTATAGCAATATTCATATTAATGTATAACAATCAATCATTTGTAATCACTAAAAAGTCAAAACGAAAAACAGGGAACACAAAACAGAGAACAATCTTAAAATTTTTTCAAAGATAAATTTGTTGATGAAATTGCTATTACCACTTCCCCCAACTCATCCCCACCTCCGCGCTATTTTGAAAAATCACTGGTAGCCAAGTTGCATAGGGAAACTCCTCTTGCAATCCTTCCAATCTCTTTCGTGCTTCTCGCACCGAAGAATACAAGGATTTACCACTAGAAAAAGCACTCAGAAAATATTTCAAAAATTCCTGTGCCACTTTATCTGGTACAGGTTCTCGCATGACTATCATTTGGGGAATATGCAAATCTGCCAACTGTCGTGCTAAACCTAAACCATCACAGGAGTTGAAAATGGCTAGTTGCAAACCGTACTCTATTGCTTGTGTTAAGCCATATTTTAGTTCTTTAATGGTCAGTAATTTGGTTTGATTAAGTAACACGGTTCCCGTACTTCCATCTGCATGACTGCAACTATGTCCTGAATAACAAAGGATATCCCAACCGGGAGCATCCCAAAGCTGTTGATGTAATTGTTGCAAAGTTGGTTCTACCAGAAAAAATGTTTCGCTTCCTGGTAGTTTTTCTAATGTTTCCCTGTCGGCTTCTACATCAATTCCACTACTATTACCTAAAATTGTTAAAATTCTAATTTGATTTCTCGGAGGTGCTATTTTTTCTTTTCTGTTACCAGTCAGCGATAAAGCAACTTCAGCTTGTTGGTAATGCTCAAAAAAACTCCACAAATGCCAAGGTAAACGTTGCAATTGAATATTTTTAGTTTGAATGATTACTGCTACTTCTTCAGTTTGTATAAGCCTTGAACGTAATTCTTTTTCAATTAAGCTGAATGATTGAGAGTTAAGCCAATTATTCAGAGATTCTTCCAACTTACAAGCATAATTATCTAATTCATGTTCAGAAAAATTAGTAACTGATTCCTCTTCAAAATCAATGCGTCCAAACCAATTTTGAGAGCGATAAAGTTGCTGCCATTGCTGATACAATTGGGGAATATTTGATTCTGGTGGTAGTTTACTTGTAAAAATCATGGGAAGTGGATGCTCATTTGTCCTAATTAAAGTTGTAACAGGAAAGCCATTTGTAAAATCACCTTCACCGATAGTGAGGACAACCAATTTACCTGCTTGTACTTGATTTGAAAATGCTGGAGAATCTTTCTTAGCTAATAGTTTAGCAATCTCTGCCATTTCACTACTTTTTTGGCGAAAGATTTCAATTTGGTCTTCTTTTCCTTGCAATTTTGCTTGATATCCAGCTTCTATGATTTTAAGTTGTTGTTGATAACTTTGTTGCAATTCTTGATGAATTTTAGCTTTATCTGCTTCTTCTGGAACATCGACTTTTACAACAACAAATCCATCACCTTTACTTTCAATGCTCTGGATTTTTAATGAGATATTTTGATTTTGAGCTTGCACATCTTTAAGAGTTGCAGTTAAAGCTTTTAAATCTAAACCGTTACGAAAAATTAAATCAACGGTGTTTATAGCAACTTGAAATAGTTTAGTAAATTCTCCCGATGCAAATTCACCACTTTGAGGACGACGTTGACTATTTTCTTCTAAATAAATAAAACGACAATTTACTTTATCAAGTTTGGTAGTACTATCAATATTCCAAGTACCTAAACCACAAGCACCAGTAAAATAAGCTTGTGTAAAATCTGTTCCTAAAGCTTGAGCTTTGGTAAGGATTGACTCTTTTAAATTAGCACCTTGTAAATTTGCTTGAGTCAATTTTGCATCTGTAAAGTCAGCTTTAGTAAGGTTAGCTCCTGTTAAGTTTGCTTCAATAAGATTAGCATTTTTAAAGTCTACATTTCTAAGGTCAAAATCAACTAAATAAGCTGCTTCAAGACAAGCATTTTCGTAAGACTTATTCTGGTAATTTTTATTAACTAATAAATCTCGAACCGCAAGATTATCTAATATTGTTTTATCTAATCTAGCAAGCTCTAATTTTTTGCTCTGGTACCAAATAGTGTGAGTCAAATTAGCTTTTGTAAAATCAGTATTTCTTAAGATAGCGCCAGTGAAATTTACCCCTGTTAAATTAGCTCCTCGAAAACTTGTACCACCAATAGTTACAGTCGCAAGTACAATTTTTCTAATAAAAGTATGATTCTCGTCACCTGCTAAAGTGCGTCTGCTAATATCAGCGCATAAAAGCATTATTAAAACAGCAATTCCCGTAGTAATAGTAATTGCAAACCAGCCATTTTGAGCAATAATGGCAGCAATTCCGGTAGATAATAAAGGAATACAAATTGTGGTTATAACTGAAATAATTAGAGAGCTAATTACTGCATTACTATTAGTATTAGCAATCGTGAACACTAGAAAAATAGTAATAACAACAACAACAGAAACATTTAGAACAAGATTATTTGCAGTAGAAATAGCAATATTGCCAAGTACTTTTTGACTGAAAGCAACAGAAATAATTCCAGCCAAAGTACCAATAAATGCGAGGATTCCCAGAATCTTAGTAAAGGCATTGGCAAATCCTTCTTTCAGGGAAACAATTAAAAAGGCTATACATCCAGTTAGAGCGATCGCACTAGCAATTAAGTCATCGGAATTACTACTGCATAACGAAGCAGAAATGACAACGGCAATAGCACCAGCTAAAAATCCTGATAGTAATGAAAAAAGAAACGATACAATTAACCAATACTTCCTTAATCCTGCTTTCGCATTACTGAAATTTGCATTAGTGAGAATAGCCCCGGTAAAATCAGCACCTCGGATATCAGAACCCGAAAAGTTGGCATCCGAAAGATTTTGACCCTTGAAGGAATAACTTTGGAGATTTTGATTTGACAAGTTTAAGGAATGATTATGGTATTCAAAAGGCATAGTTAAATCTTGCATTGTACTACCATTAACTGTCTTTATTAATAGAAATGTCAAAGACTGACATAAATTATGTCAGTCTTTTTACTTTACAGTAAGTTTACAAATAGTTTATTTCTAATATCTTTCCTATCTTTCGCACACGAATTTTTTTTTTGTCAAGTCCCCCAAGCGAGACTTTATCTCTTGTTTTCCTATAAATTCTGCTTATTAATAAATAAATATACTAATGAAGTTGATTCATATCTTGCACCATAAAAACTTATCGTCAAAATAATTACTGATTGTTTGACTTCGTTCTTAGCCGCCTGGGACTGCAAGTCCCAGTCTGATAGCAGAAGTCCATTAAAACGGACTAAAGTATTACATTTTTATGTTGGTAATATTTTGACATTTTTTTTGAATTGCCTAATTAATTATGCGGCTCTGTGCAAGATGTCAGTTGACTAAACTTTGTAATAAAAAAACAGATGATTAAAAAAAACTCGGTTATTGAAATGCTCTAATTACAACTGAATTTTTTTACCAATATCCGATAGTGGATAATCCTTTTATAATAAAATCAGAAATAAAGTCCCACTAAAAACACGACAAGGACTTAATGTCAGTAGAAACCACCGAAGTATACTCTAACCCAACAGACGAATCGTTGGATTGGCAACCTCCAATGCCACCGACGGATTTAATTTTTGATGACGGAGAACCCTTGGAAAGTAATCGTCACCGCGTCGCGATGAATTTATTAATTCGTTCGCTCAAACACTATTGGGTAGAACGTACCAATTTTTTCATCGGCGGTAATATGTTTGTTTATTACAGTAGTAAACAAGCCAGAAACAGAGATTTTAAAGGACCAGATTTTTTTGTTGCATTAGATGTACCATCAAACCCGACACGTTTGGGTTGGGTTGTCTGGGAAGAAAACGGACGTTACCCGGATATGATTGTTGAGTTACTTTCCGACTCCACCGAAAGCCAGGATTTGGGTGAGAAAAAACAACTTTATGAACGAGTTTTTAAAACTAAAGATTATTTCGTTTTCCATCCATTTAAAGTTAACTCGTTACAAGGATGGCACCTAAATAGCGATAACGGCTATCAACCTATTGAGCCAAATCCACAGGGATGGTTATGGTGTCAAAGTTTAGGGTTGTGGGTGGGAACCTGGAATGGCATTGTAGAAGATGATAATGCTGTTTGGCTGAGGTTTTACGACTCAGATGGTAATTTAGTTTTATTACCAGAAGAAGCAGAAAAACAACGGGCTGATTCCGAGCAACAACGTGCTGATTCCGAGCGACAACGTGCTGATTCCGAACGACAAGCAAGATTAAATGCTGTAGCACAATTGCGAAAAATGGGGTTAAATGTGGAACAGATTGCTCAAGCACTTAGTTTGTCAGTGGAAGAGGTAGAGGATTATTAATAAAACCTCAAAAGATAATTAGGGTTTGCTGTAAAAGTCCTTTGCACAAAATAAACGTTATAGAAGTCGGGTTTTTAAGATAAAAACCTGACTTCTCATCTCAAAATTCTTTACTGTATAGAAAAATCAATAATTGACCATTTTCAGCAAGCCTTAATTAATAAAAATTAAACCCGCTTCAATCCTTCTGCTCTCAGAATAACTTTATCCCCTTGGCGAACTATTAAAGTTGATGCTTGATTACTATTATTATCTTCAGTAATCACACTTTCTATAGCGTAAGCATATTCTCCATTTTGCCAACCAGTGACACACTTACCATCTCGACAAAATACTTTACCACCTGTTAATTGAATACAGTTATTTTTGGAATCACACCCGTTATAATTAACATTCCCTGTACCATTAGTACCATTCCAAGAATCGTAATTACTCAGTTTGATAGTCCATTCACCGTTGCTCAGAGTTAAAGCATCACCAGAAGATTTTTGCGAATTTTTGGAGCTACCAATAACATCCATTTTGACAATTGCAGATTCTTTTTTGGTCTTTCCACAAGGTTCGTTACTTTCACAGTCATTGAACTCTAATATGTCATAACTCAGATTAACTTTTTGATTTAAAAATTGTTTGTCTTGAGCGCAAATTTCAAAACTAGCACCAATATTTTGCTCTTTACCTTGTTCATCTGTTAAAGTTACATAGCATTTTAAATCACCTTGAACGATATCTTTTATAGTCCCAACTTTTGGCTGTCCTTCTCCTGATTTTGGAGTTTTGCTAGTGTTATTGACTGGTGTTTTTGCAGCTGTGCTACCAGTCTCAACGGGAGGTTTTTCGTTGATAGTAGAATCTTGATTATTACTATTTGAAGAGGAATTATCGATGGGTTCTTTATTTACTGAAGCTACTTCCGAATTGTCAGTTTGAACTTGATTATTACTATCAGTATTAGCTGTTTCATTTTGATTACAACCAATTGTTAATAAAGAAATAATTAACAATGCAGTTGTGAAGATTGGCTTTTTCATAATATTACTCACATTATTTAAACGTTGTAGACTTTAAACTTTAACTGCAAACAGTTTTTTATACAACGTTAAATATGTATATTCCTCAAATTAGCTCGTAATTTTTTTAGTTTTGATTCAAATCCCATAAACCCGATTTCCATCCCCCGGTAAAATAGTCAAAGACCGAGGATTTATCCGGTGTCCTACAGTAACTTCTGTTTCCCCATGCCAAATTTCAATCGAAAGCACTTTATCCCCGGAACCTTCGTAATCAAAGTATTTACAAGTTTGATCGGTACGTCTTTGTACAGTCCCAACACGAGTCATAGTTGCTACCCCAGAGTCAACGCATTTATAATGATCCGAAGCAAAATTTAACTGTTGTGGTGGTGGTGTTTGGCTGACATCTAACTGATTAGTAGATTCGAGCAATGCAACTTCTACAGTGTCATCTTCATCTACACTCAACCAGCGAATTTGATTATCATCCTGCAACATATATTCAAACCAGGTGTATTCATCAACTGTATAGGTAAGCTTTCCTTCTACGACCCAATCAATACCCATATATTGGACAATATCGCCAATTTGCAAGTTAAATATATTACGTTTAAGTGACGGTAATTCTTTCGGTTTACTACCCGATAATGCACCTCGCTGTTGAAGCACTAGTAAATAAGCTCCACCAGCGACTACTGCAATAATTCCCAACCAAATTAGTAGTGTAATCATCATATTTTTTGTTTAATTGTTTAGTGGGAGGGAGAAAAGGAAATAAATAATTCTTAACTCTACTCCAGCGTTGCAGAATCCGGGTATGAATTTAGATTTTGAGACGTTACAGTGTAACGTCTCTACACTTTCACCCGGAGGGTGCGGTTCATCTCTTTTTACCTCTTTCCTCTGCGTTCTCTGCGTCTCTGCGGTTTTTTACTTAATAATCTTCTGCCGGGAAGGGAGTAATTCATTGTTTAACGAAGTTTCTGGCAAAGTTAGACGGATCTTGATCTCGTCGATGCCTAGTGGGAATGGGTTCTGGCTGTCCATCACCAACGAGGGCTGCGGTTTTTTCCAGGGATTCCCGCAATCGCTTGGCTGCGTAAATGGACATATCTCGCGGTACATTAATGCGATCGCGCAAATATCGTAAAGCAATATCAGAACCCTGTGGAGGTACGCAATCTTTACCAGTCATCATGTGGGTTAAAGCACAACGCAAAGCTTGATCAAACAATTTATCATCTAAGGGGTTGACTCGGATAATATTAATGCGGTGTTCGATAACTCTTTGCAGAGCTTCCATGGGGGAATTTTCCGGTTCTGGATAAGTCACATCTGGTAGCCCGAACCAAGAACCGTTATCCACCCGTACTTTATTAATAAGCATCTGAGGTTCACCGTTTTCCCAACAGCCCCCCATTTGGGGCGGTAAATCATGTACGTGGGTGTGAAAGTCGCTCTGGGTACCCCGGTAAGTCGGTCGGGTTTCCATCGCGTCAAACCATGCGCTCAAGCGGGGGTTTTCCTCGCGCAGCGAATAACCTTTATAGTAGTAAAGGCTGGCATTCATCCGTTCCACATAGGGTGTAAAGATAACATCGACGATGCCGAAGTCCGATAAAAAGTAAGGTCCTGGGGTACTACCTAAAGCCTCCTCAACCTTAGCTACTACTTCTGTAAATTGTTCTCGGTTACGTTGTTCTTGTCGAGGAGAACTTGCTGGATAGCACAACCAAGCACACCAAGCTCTAAATAAAAGTCGTTCTAATTGACGTAGAGGAAGCACGGTGCGCTCTTCCATTCCTTGATTCAATCGACCATAAACTTTTTCCAAAGCGATCAAAATATCGTCGCTTTCCTTGATAATTCGTCCATCCAACTCGATTGCAGGCAGCATTCCCGATGGAACTTTACGTTTGTACCAACTTTCTTTCTCCCCATAGCAGAACATGGTCACTTTTTCAATACGGTAGGGGATTTGTTTTTCCTCTAACCATAACCAAATTTTTTGACAGTAAGGGCACCAAGCATGATTATCACGGTACAGCGTTACCCGCACATCAGATTCAGGTTTTCCAAATAAGCGTAACCTAGCTCTAGAGTTAGTGGGACCATTGACGGTATCTATTTGATAGTCGGTGAGGGTTTTTAGTTCTTCCCAGCTTAGAGGTGTGGTAGTCATAGGGTAATACTTAGGGCTTTTCTTGACTTTACAATAACATTTGAAGAATTCGTCAACTTAGACACAGAGGACAAAAGATACGAGTTATATCCTTTACCCTTACATTGGAATGATAAAAAGTATGTGCAAAAAACTCTGCGTTCCTCTGCGCTTACCTCCGCGTCACTTTGCGTTTAAAAATGTATAATAATTTATACAAACAGTGTCTGGATAAGCACTTATAATAAACGGAGTAGGGGTTAGGGAATAATAACTAATCATCCGGACTTGAGATAACTCCTAACTTTTAATTAATAATTCAACCATCGCGATCGCAATTGATAGTTAACAATTACGGGATGAGAAAGTCGGTTTATTTCGACGTTTCCTAACTCTACATCTTTGGGTAGTTCAAATAAATGATGTAATATCGGTTCTGTTAAAAAGCGTGTTTCTACGGGAAGTTGTAGTTGATCTAAGTTTAATTGATGGCGCGATGCTAAAACAAATCCCCAGGGTCCAAAGCTGGGAACTTCTACAGTGTAGGGATTTACTTTTAATCCTACCTCTGAAAGTGTTGCAGCAATACAACCGATAACTTTAGGGGCAAAAAATGAACTTGATGCTTGTGTGACAAAAACCCCTTTATCTGTAAGTCTTCCTAATAAACGTCGATAAAAACCTTCTGAGTAAAGTTTGGCAATGATATCTTGATCCGGGTCGGGGAAGTCTGCAATAATTACATCGAAGCTATCTTTAAGTGCTGGTGCGCTTAAGAATGCATCGGCGTTGATTACTTCTACGCGAGAATCTTCTAAGGAATTACCGTTGACAACTCTTAATTGGGGGTGACGACTTGCTAATTTTACTACTTCTGGGTCTAGTTCAATTAGTACCACCTTTTCCACTTCTTTCCATTTGAGTACTTCTCGAATTGCCATTCCGTCACCAGCACCCAATACCAAAACATTTTTCTTGTTCGGTGTTGCACTCATCGCCGGATGTACTAATCCTTCATGATAGCGGTATTCGTCGAGGGTTGATAGTTGCAAATCACCGTTGAGAAACAGTCTAACATCTTGACCTTTGCGGGTTAAGACAATTCTTTGGTAGTTCGATTGTACTCGTTTAATGATCGGTGCTGAATATAAGTTATTTTCTAAATTATTGCTAATGGGTATAGTAGCGGGTGCTAAGGTCAACAGCAATATACCCAAAACTAAACCGAGATAACCCCAACGTCGTAAATGGGGAAAACTGCGTCCAATAAAAAACACCATCAAAGCCGGAAATGCGCCCAAAATAAAAGCCGTGGGAAACATTCCGCACATCGGTAGCAAGATAACCGGAAAAGCCAGGGAACCGAAAAGCGCTCCGACATAATCCAGTGCTAACACACCAGCTAAAGCTTCCCTCACACCTTCTTCCAATTCCAACACTCTCGTTAAAATTGGCACCTCCAAACCCGCAAGTATTCCCAGCAAAATAGTTACCAGAAATAACCCCAACCAAATCGAACCATTTACTACGAATAAAGCGAACAATCCCAGAGGTAATAAGGCTGTTAGAGGAGCGATCGCCAATTCCACACCGACGAAAGCTAACAACAATTTCCGTTGTAGTAATCGACCATTTAGATGCGGTGCAATAAACTGACTCAAGTAAGAACCAGCACCCATCGCTGCCAGGAAACCACCGATAGCAATACCAAAAGCCAGAGCTTGATTTCCTACCAAATAACTAGCCAAAGTTCCTAAAAGCAGTTCTACCGCAAGTCCGCAACCAGAAGAAACAGCCGCCGCAATTAATAATAATTTACGTTGAGTAGAGTTTAAAAGAATACTTTTATTACCAGTAATTTCAAATGATTCAGAAAAATTATTCGCTTCCATTGGTTAAAAAAGGTCTAAGGTTAAAGGTTAAAGGTTAAAGGTCAAAGGTTAAAGGTTAAAGGTATGAGAGTTCCTAAC